>NZ_DF968486.1:174-45411 GCF_001270025.1 Streptomyces azureus
CCTCGCGGCTCTTCGGAGCCGGGTGCAGGGGGTGTCCGAGGACGAGTGACTGCTCCGCGGCCAGGAAGAGGTCGGGGCCGTCGACCGGGTGTTCACGGCGGTCGCTGAGGAAGGAGGTGACGCGGCGGAGAGAGTCGGCAACACCCGCGACGAGCCCGACGCCGTCGCCGTTACCGCCGTGGTTGCCGTGGCCGCGGCCGTTCCCGTCCGCGGGCGTCTCCCTGGAGAGCAGAGCGGCGACCGTGACGGCGTCGGCCGGTGGGGCATGGTCGGGAGCGTCGGCCAGACGCGGGAGACCGAAGCGGTGCCAGCCCGTCGGGGACCAGTAGCGGACGGGGGCGAGCAGGCCCGTGCCGCTGGTGGGAAGGGAGATGCGGAGGATGCCGTCGGCGGGAGCGGTCTGGTTGGTCTCGCGCACCCAGCAGCGAAGCAGCGTCTCCACGGCTGCTGCCTGGGCGACGGTGTGCGGGTCGGGATGCTCCAAGAGGTCGGCGCTGACTCCACCGGCCCTCACCTCGCCGCCCCGCAGCTCACCGGCCCTCACCTCGCTTCCCCGCACCTCGGCGAGCTGTGCCGCCCCGGGCCTCTGACACGGCATCGCAGGGACCACCGGGTTCACCGACGCCCCCGAGGCCCGGACGTCAGCAGAGCCCCGTCCCGGTGTCGTGGCGTGGTCGTCGGGCTCGGAGATGGTGTTCAAGACGGGTACCTCGTCGGGTGGTTCCGGGACGTCCGATCGGGACTTGCAAGCCGGGGGTCCCACACAGGCCCGCGGCGTGAAAACTCGCGGTGGGGAGGCTCATGGCATGAGCTCTCACGGCGTCAAGGCTCACGGTGTGAACGGCGCTGCTGCCGCGCCCCCATGGCACCGAGCCACCGCCCGGACGGCGTCGGCCAGGCGGTCCTGCACGGCGGCCGCCTGTTCGTCGGTGATCGTCAGGGACGGCAGCAGCCGGACGACGCTGGCGTGACGGCCGCCGAGTCCGACGATGAGGCCGCGCCTCAGGCACTCCCGCTGGACGGCGGCCGCCAGTTCGGGGGCGGCGGGGAGAGGCGTCCCCGCCGCCTCAGCCACCCGCCGGGTTCTCCCGGTCTCCCCCTCCGGATCCACGAACTCCATCCCGATCATCAGCCCCCGTCCCCGCACATCCCCCACGCACGGAAACTCCGCGACCAGCCCCCGGAGTCGACTCAGCATGCGCGCCCCGAGAGTCGCCGCGCGCCCGGCGAGGTGGTTCTCCCGGACGTGGGTGAGGGTCGCCGTGCCGGCGGCCATGGCGAGTTGGTTGCCGCGGAAGGTGCCGGCGGAGGCGCCGGATTCCGGGACGTCTAGGTCGTCGCGGTAGACCACGACGGCCAGCGGGAGGCTGCCTCCGATGGCCTTGGAGAGGACCATCACGTCGGGGGTCACTCCGCTGTGCTCCACGGCCCAGAAGGCGCCGGTCCACCCGACGCCCGTCTGGGTCTCGTCGGCGATCAAGGGGACGGACCGGTCGGCCGTGAGCTGCCGCATGCGCCGCAGCCAGGTGTCCGGTGCGGGGATCACCCCGCCTTCGCCCTGGACGGGCTCGACGATCATCCCGGCGGGGAGAGGAGCGCCCGGCCCGGAGTCGTCGAGGACGGACTCGGTCCAGCGGGCGGCGAGGTCGGCCCCGCGCTCGCCCCCGACGCCGAAGGGGCAGCGGTAGTCCTGCGGGTAGGGCAGGCGGGTGACCGGTACGTCGTGGGCACCGGCGGACCCGTCGAGTGCCCCGGCCGTCCTTCCGTGGGAGGCGCCGGTGAACGCGATGAGGCCGGTCCGGCCGCTCGCCGCGCGCACCAGCTCGCAAGCGGTCTCCACGGCGTCGCTGCCGGCCGGTCCGCAGAACCGCACGCGAGCCCGGTCGGCGAGCCCCGGGGGCAGGGTGCGGAACAGCTCGGTGATGAAGGCGTCCTTGACGGGTGTGGCCAGGTCGAGGACGTTCAGGGGCGCGCCGGAGTCGAGGACCCTGCGGATGGCTTCCAGGACGACCGGGTGGTTGTGCCCGAGGGCGAGCGTGCCGGCGCCGGAGAGGCAGTCCAGGTAGCGGCGGCCGTCCGCGCCCTCGATGGTCAGTCCCCGGGCCCGCACCGGCACGATCGGCAGGGCGCGGGCGTAGGTGCGGGCGGCGGACTCGCGCGCGGACTGGCGGCGCAGCATCCCCTCGTACGCGGCGCGCGCTCCCGGTGCCGTGTCGTCGACGGCACTTGGGAGGGCACTCACCGGCATACGCCCCACAGCGGCCTCCTCGGACGCACATCCCCCATGGGTGGATTCCGCCACGACTTCCCTGACCTCCCACTGGGCACGGGCACAGAGGAGCGCACCCAGACAGCGGGCCCCCCACCGCTACCAACCCCGGTCCGCTCACCGGGTTACGGGTTGCCTCAAGATCCTTTCCGTGACGGAACTGTTGCGGTTCCGTCGGGCCACCCCCACAGCCACCGCATAGTGTGTGGTGCCGTTCCCGGACGCCGTGAGGTCGGCCCGAACTCCCCATGAGCTGGCGGAAACCAGGGCCGAAGCGCCGGTTCGTCCATGTTCGTTCCATATCAGGGGGAGTCACATCATGCGATCCATACGGCCGTCGTCCATCGCCAGCCGAGGGGGGAGGGCGCGCCGCAGGAACTCCCCCGTGCTGGCCGCCGTCGCCCTCGCCTCGGCGCTCGCGTTGACCGCCACCGCCTGCGAGCCGGGCGACGCCGCGGCGGGCGGCGAGGCCTCCCCGTCGGCCGGCACCTCCGACGACGGCAAGCTGAGGATCCCGGACGACATCAGGGACCGGCTCCGCGAGCACGGGATCGACATCGACAAGTGGAAGAACGGCGCCTGGAAGAACTGGAACCGGGACGACTGGCTGCGCGAGGCCAACGAGTACATCAACCCGATCATCGAGGGGCTCTGGGACCCGGACCGCATGCGGGAGGCCGAGGAGCCCGACCAGGGCGTGGACGACAGCGACCTCGCCGGTGACCAGGGCGTGACCGATCCCACGCCCGAGCCGGTCCGGGCGCAGGCCGTGCCGCCGTCGTACCACGCCAACGCGCCCACGGCCGGGAAGGTGTTCTTCGACTCCCCCAAGGGCTCCGCCGTCTGCTCGGCGACGGTCGTCAAGGACCCGGCCCACCCGGGCAAGTCCAACCTCGTGTGGACGGCGGGCCACTGCGTGCACGCGGGCAAGAAGGGCGGCTGGTACCGCAACATCGCGTTCGTGCCGTCGTACAACGACGACGGCAAGCCGGTCGCGGAACTGGAGAACGCCACCAGGGAGGACGTCGCTCCCTACGGCGTCTGGTGGGGAGACTGGGCGCAGACCTCGGACCAGTGGATCGAGCAGGGCGGCTCGACCGGCGGGGACGGCGCACCCTACGACTTCGCGGTCATCCATGTGACGCCGGAGAAGGGCAGCGGCGGCAAGTCGCTGGAGGAGACGGTCGGTTCGGCACTGCCGGTGGACTTCAAGGCTCCCGCCGTACCGAAGGTGAAGAGCGTCACGGCGATCGGCTACCCGGCCGCGCCGCCGTACGACGGGCAGAAGCTGTACCGGTGCCAGGACCAGCCGGGCCGGCTGTCGGTCACCGCGTCGGACCCGACGATGTACCGCATCGGCTGCACGATGACCGGCGGTTCGTCCGGCGGCGGCTGGGTCGCGCCGGGTCCGGACGGCAAGCCGGCGCTGGTGTCCAACACCTCGATCGGCCCGGTGACGTCGGGCTGGCTGGCCGGTCCGCGCCTGGGCGAGGTGGCGAAGGGCGTGTACGACTCGGTCAGCGAGAAGTTCGCGGGCCGGTGACGGCCCGCTGAACACCGTCGGCGGTGGGGTGGTGACCCGTGCCCGTACCCGTGCCCACCTGGCTCAATGGCCCGTGGGCTCACGGAAACCTTCGCTGCCCCACCCCGGTACGCCCCCAACTCCACGGGCTTAGTGGGATGTCGCGCCGGGGGCTCCGGCGCCAGGCATGACATGCGCACGCAGCACACGCACCAACGGGGGTCTTCGCACCATGCGTTCCACACGTACGCCCACGGCACCGAAGCGCGGGCGGCGCACCCTTCTCACCGCCACCGGGCTCGTCGCCGCCCTGGCGCTCACCACGACCGCCTGTGAGGGTTCGGCCGACTCGGCGAGCGACAAGCCCGACGCCACCACCTCGCAGGCCGCGGACGGCGGGGGCAAGGTCAAGATCCCGGCCGACCTCGCCGACAAGCTCGAGGACCACGGGATCGACGTCGACCAGTGGAAGGGCGGCGGCTGGAAGGACTGGGACAAGGACAAGTGGCTCAGTGAGGCCGAGGACTTCGTCAACCCGGTCATCGAGGGCCTCTGGAAGCCGGAGCGGATGCAGTCCGCGAAGGAGGCCGACAAGACGGTCACGACGAGGGACGCGTCGGCCGGCCAGGGCGTCAGCGATCCGGATCCGGCGCCCGTCCAGGCGCAGGCCGAGAAGACGCCGTACCACCGGAACGCCGCCCCGGTAGGCAAGGTCTTCTTCGACTCCCCCGACGGCCCGGCCGTCTGCTCCGGCACGGTGATCAAGGACGTCAACCACCCGGGCAAGTCCAACCTGGTGTGGACGGCGGGCCACTGCGTGCACGCCGGCGGCAACGGCGGCTGGTACCGCAACCTCGTGTTCGTCCCGGCCTACAACGACCTCGGCAAGTCCGAGACGGAGCTGAGCAACGCGAACCCGACGGAGGCCGCGCCGTACGGCAACTGGTGGGCGGACTGGGCCTCGACCTCGAACCAGTGGATCAGGGGCGGCTCGGAGACCGGCGGTGACGGCGCCGCGTACGACTATGCCGTGCTGCACGTGAAGCCCGAGCAGGGTGCCAAGTCCCTGGAGGAGACGGTGGGCGCCGCGCTGGACGTGGACTTCTCGGCGCCGTCCGCGGCCGAGGCCGCCAAGATGGGCGCCTGGGGCTACCCGGCGGCGCCGCCCTACAACGGCCTGAAGATGTTCAAGTGCGTCGACGTCCCGGGCCGGTTCTCGCTCAGCCCGAGCCTGCCGACGATGTACCGCATCGGCTGCACCATGACCGGCGGTTCGTCCGGGGGCGGCTGGTTCCGGGTGCTGAACGGCAAGTCCGTGCTCGTGTCCAACACCTCGATCGGCCCGGCCGACAACAGCTGGCTGGCCGGCCCGCAGCTGGGCCGCGATGCCGAGGCGCTCTACCAGAACATGAGCAAGACGTACGGCGGTCGGTGACCGGGACATGCTGAAGGCCCGCTCCCTGCGGACAAGGAGCGGGCCTTCTCGCGTCGCGCTCAGGTCGACGACGCGCTCACGCCGAAGCCGTCAGAGCGCCGGCGCCGGGACGTACGGCGCGAGCTCCGCCGCCAGTTCCTCGTGCACCCGCGCCTTGAGCAGGGTGCCCTCCGGGGTGTGCTCCTCGGAGAGGACCTCGCCCTCGTCGTGGGCACGGGCGACCAGCTTGCCGTGCGTGTACGGCAGGAGCGCCTCGATCTCGACCGACGGGCGCGGCAGCTCGTTGTCGATGAGCGCGAGCAGCTCGTCGATGCCCTGGCCGGTGCGGGCCGAGACGGCCATGGACCGCTTCTCGACACGCAGCAGCCGCTGAAGCGTCAGCGGGTCGGCCGCGTCGGCCTTGTTGATCACGACGATCTCGGGTACGTCGGTGGCACCGACGTCCCTGATCACCTCGCGCACGGCGGCCAGCTGCTCCTCCGGGTTCGGGTGCGAACCGTCCACCACGTGCAGGATCAGGTCGGACTCGCCGACCTCCTCCATCGTGGAGCGGAACGCTTCGACCAGGTGGTGGGGCAGGTGGCGGACAAAGCCGACCGTGTCGGCCAGCGTGTACAGCCGGCCGCTCGGGGTCTTGGCCCGGCGCACGGTCGGGTCGAGGGTCGCGAACAGGGCGTTCTCGACCAGCACGCCCGCGCCCGTGAGGCGGTTGAGCAGCGAGGACTTGCCGGCGTTGGTGTAACCCGCGATGGCGACCGAGGGCACCTTGTGGCGCTTGCGCTCCTGGCGCTTGATCTCGCGGCCGGTCTTCATGTCCGCGATCTCCCGGCGCATCTTCGCCATCTTCTCGCGGATCCGCCGCCGGTCCGTCTCGATCTTGGTCTCACCGGGACCACGGGTGGCGAGGCCGCCGCCCTTGCCGCCGCCCATCTGCCGGGACAGCGACTGACCCCAGCCGCGCAGCCTCGGCAGCATGTACTGCATCTGCGCGAGCGCGACCTGCGCCTTGCCCTCTCGGGACTTGGCGTGCTGGGCGAAGATGTCCAGGATCAGGGCGGTCCGGTCGATGACCTTGACCTTGACGACGTCCTCGAGGTGAATCAGCTGGCCCGGGCTGAGCTCACCGTCGCAGATGACGGTGTCCGCGCCCGATTCGAGGACGATGTCGCGCAGCTCCTCGGCCTTGCCGGAGCCGATGTAGGTGGCCGCGTCGGGCTTGTCGCGGCGCTGGATCACACCGTCGAGCACCAGCGCGCCGGCCGTTTCCGCGAGGGCGGCGAGCTCCGCGAGGGAGTTGTCCGCGTCCTGCGCGGTTCCCGAGGTCCAGACGCCGACGAGTACGACCCGCTCCAGGCGGAGCTGGCGGTACTCGACCTCGGTGACGTCTTCGAGCTCGGTGGAGAGGCCCGCCACACGGCGCAGAGCCGCGCGCTCGGAGCGGTCGAGCTGGTCGCCGTCCCACTCTCCGTCGATCTCGTGGCTCCAGGCGACGTCCTCTTCCATCAGGGCATCGGCCCGAAGACCCTCGGGGTGGCTGTGCGCGAAGCGCTTGGTGTCCTGGGAAGGGGAAGAAGAGGAGGTCATTGGATCCTTACATAGCTGGGAAACCGTTTACGGCGACAGAGCGCTGCGAGCTTTCCGTCACCGGCATAACGCGCGAGCGTTCCGGGAGATTCCCGGCGCTCCGTGCCGCGCCGACCTGAAGATAGTCGCACGGCACGGGGCGTCTCGTCACCGTGTTATCGAGCAGCTGCCCCAACAGGTGCGGCCGCCTCCCCAGGCGCAGTCGGTTTCGCCGACGCGGCCGGCTTCCAGTCCGGGTGCCCCGGCATCGGCGGGGTCTTCTCCCCGTACAGCCAGCCCCGGAAGAAGCCGTCCAGGTCGCGCCCGGAGATCTCGGCGGCGAGCCGGACGAAGTCCTCCGTCGTGGCGGTGCGGTCCTTGTACCGGCCGACCCAGGCGCGCTCCAGGCGCTCGAAGGCCGGGCGACCGATCTCCTGGCGCAGGGCGTACAGGACGAGCGCGGCGCCGTCGTAGACGTTGGGCCGGAAGATGCCGGTCTTGCGGCCGGGCTCGGGGGCCTTCGGGGCTGCGGGTGGTCCGCCGGCCGCGCGCCAGCGGTCGGAGGCGCCGTACGCGGCCTTCATACGGTCCCGCATGGGCTTGCCGGCCTGCTCCTCGGCGTACAGCGCCTCGTACCAGGTGGCGTGTCCCTCGTTGAGCCACAGGTCGGACCAGGTGCGGGGGCCGACGCTGTCGCCGAACCACTGGTGGGCCACCTCGTGGATCATGATCGACTCGACGTACCACGCGGGGTAGGCGGACTCGGTGAACAGCTCCCGCTCGAAGAGGGAGAGCGTCTGGGTCTCCAGTTCGAAGCCGGTGGAGGCGTCGGCCATGAGCAGGCCGTACGTCTCGAAGGGGTAGCGGCCGACCTTGTTCTCCATCCAGGCGATCTGCTCCGGGGTCTTCTCCAGCCAGGGTTCGAGCGCCTTGCGGTGCTTGGTCGGGACGACGTCCCGTACGGGCAGTCCGTGCGGGCCGGTGCGGTGCAGCACCGTGGAGCGGCCGATGGAGACCTGGGCGAGCTCGGTGGCCATGGGGTGCTGGGTGCGGTACGTCCACGTGGTCGACCCGGCGGACTTGTCCACCCCGGCGGACAGGCCGTTGGCGACGGCCGTGTGACCGTCGGGTGCGGTGACCCGGATGGTGAACATCGCCTTGTCGGAGGGGTGGTCGTTGCACGGGAACACCAGGTGCGCGGCGTCGGCCTGGTTGGCCATGGCGAGGCCGTCCGCGGTGCGCACCCAGCCGCCCTCTCGGCCTTTGGCGGGCATGGGGTCACTGGTGTGCCGCACGGTGATCCGCATCCAGTTACCTCCCGACACGGAGTCCTCGGGCGTGATCACCAGGTCCTCGCCGGCGGTGCTGAAGGTGGCGGGCTCGCCGTCGACCTCGACCGAGTGGACCGTGCCGTGGGCGAAGTCCAGGTTGACGCGGTCCAGGTCGGCGGTGGTCCAGGCGTCGATGGTGGTGACGGCCCGCAGCGGCTCGCTGTTGGTGCCGGGATAGTTGAAGGAGAGGTCGTACGACGCGACGTCGTAGCCGGGGTTGCCCAGGTACGGGAAGAGGCGGTCGCCGACGCCGAGCGGGACGACGGGGGCACTCGCCGCGACGAGGCAGACGGAGACGGCCGAGGAGAGCAGCGCCGCGGACGTCCGCCGGCGACAGGAGCGGGTACGGGTGCGGTGGGGGGTGAGGCGCATGCCCCACGGCTATCAGCGCGCGCGTGTGCGACGGGGACGACGCGCGTCCGCCCCACCCGAACCGGGGACCGGGGCCTGCGCCGGGTGCCCCCCCTGTCCGGTGGCCGGCGTCCGGGCGGGCTCGGCCGAGCCGTATCCGGTGGCCGGCACCTGTGCGGGCTCAGCCGCCCTGCGTCTGCGGCTGGGCCCGGGTGACGTCGTAGACCCCGGCAACGTTGCGCATCGCGCGCATGAGGGCGGGCAGGTGGGCCGCGTCCGGGAGCTGCACGGTGTAGGTGTGACGGACCTGCTGCTGGGTCGGGGGTTCGACGGTCGCGGAGACGATCTCGGCGCCTTCGAGGGCCATGGCCTCCGTGAGGTCCGCGAGCAGATGGGGACGGACGAACGATTCGGCAACCAGCGTGACCCGGCACTCGGTGGCATCCCCCCAGCGCACGCCGACCTCCGTGCGCCCCCCGTCCTTCATACGGGCCACCGCGGCGCACTCGGCGCGGTGCACCGTGACGGCGCCCCCGCGTACGGCGAAGCCGGTGATCTCGTCGGGCCGTACGGGTGTACAGCAGCCGGCAAGCCGGGCGGTCGCGCCGGGCCGGTCGGTGAGGACGTTGCCACCGGCGGGGCGGACGGCCGCCTGCTCGGGAGCCTGTCCGTCCGGGTCGGATGCCTCGGCGGTCGCGGGCCGGCGGGCCGCCGCGCGTTCCTCGGCCCGCCGGTCGTCCTGGACGTCGGCCCGCTGGGCCTCGGCCTGCGCGGGATGGGCCGCCAGCCAGCGCTGGATGGCGATCCGGGCCGCGGGCGTGTGCGCGTGCTCCAGCCACTCCCGGGAGGGCTCGGACGCCGGGTCCTGGCCCATGAGGAGCTGGACCGTGTCGCCGTCCTTCAGGACGGTGCTCAGCGTCGCGAGACGGCCGTTGACACGTGCGCCGATGCAGGCGTGCGCGTCCTCGCCGTACTGCGCGTACGCGGCGTCCACGCAGGTCGCCCCTTCGGGCAGGCCGAGTGTGCCGCCGTCGGGCCGGAAGACGGTGATTTCGCGGTCCTGGGCGAGGTCCTCGCGCAGCGTCGACCAGAAGTGGTCCGGGTCGGGCGCCGCCTCCTGCCAGTCGAGGAGCCGGGAGAGCCAGCCGGGGCGGGTGGGGTCGACGCGCTCGCCGTCGGCCGGGTCGTCAGGGGCCGGCGCGTACGGGTTGCCGAGCGCGACGACTCCGGCCTCGGCGACCTTGTGCATCTGGTGCGTGCGGATGAGGACTTCGACGACCTGGCCGTCCTCGCGGGCGACGGCGGTGTGCAGTGACTGGTACAGGTTGAACTTCGGTACGGCGATGAAGTCCTTGAACTCCGAGACCACCGGCGTCATGCAGGTGTGGAGTTCGCCCAGGACGCCGTAACAGTCGGCGTCCTCGTTCACCAGCACCAGCAGGCGGCCGAAGTCGGAACCGCGGAGCCGGCCGCGCTTGCGGGAGACGCGGTGCACGGAGACGAAGTGGCGGGGCCGGATGAGGACTTCGGCCGGGATGTCCGCCTCGCGCAGCACGGTGCGTACCTCGTCGGCGACCTCGGCGAGCGGGTCGTCCGCGCGGGCGGCGTTGCGGACGATCAACTCCCTTGTGTGCTCGTACTCCTCGGGGCGCAGGATCGCGAAGACGAGGTCTTCCAGTTCGGTCTTGAGCGCCTGGACGCCGAGCCGTTCGGCGAGCGGGATCAGCACGTCGTGTGTCACCTTGGCGATGCGCTCCTGTTTCTCGGGGCGCATGACGCCGAGGGTGCGCATGTTGTGCAGCCGGTCGGCGAGTTTGATCGACATGACGCGGACGTCGCTGCCGGTGGCGACCAGCATCTTGCGGAAGGTCTCGGGCTCGGCGGCGGCGCCGTAGTCGACCTTCTCCAGTTTGGTGACGCCGTCGACGAGGTAGCGGACCTCCTCGCCGAACTGCTCACCGACCTGGGCGAGCGTCACATCCGTGTCCTCGACGGTGTCGTGGAGCAGGGAGGCGGTCAACGTCGTGGTCTCGGCGCCGAGTTCGGCGAGGATCAGGGTCACGGCGAGCGGGTGCGTGATGTACGGCTCGCCGCTCTTGCGCATCTGGCCGCGGTGCGAGGACTCAGCCAGGACATAGGCGCGGCGCAGGGGTTCGAGGTCCGCGTCGGGGTGGTGGGCGCGGTGCGCGTCGACGACGTGGCTGATGGCGTCGGGCAGCCGGTCGCGGGCGGCGGGGCCGAGCAACGCGGCACGGCCGAGGCGGCGCAGGTCGATCCGGGGGCGGGCCTTTCTGCGGGGGGCTGTCGGCGTCACCGGTCCTGACACCGCGCCCGGCAACGGGCCTGGGGTCACGGAATTCGTGGCCTCCGCACTCATGGGCACCTCCGGCTGCGTGGACCGGCGGACGGGGCGCCCCAGGGCGGACACGGCTCAGGGGCGGCTTCGTCCCCCGTCCGGGCCGGTGCTTGATGCTACCGAGCCCACCATGCCCGGCTGACCGCCTCTCGCCGAGCGTGAAACTGATCACCCATTCGAGGGATGAATGTGAGGTTTGTACCCTCGCGCTTCGTGACCATGACTGCTCTGTTCCCGCCAAGTGGCCGGATCCGTACGGCGGTTTCGGGTCGAGGGGCCGACAGCGCGCGGCCCTTTCAGGACGGTCGGCGCCTGTCTCACGCGCGCGTGGCGGTGTCCAGCCAGTCCGCGTCGATCTCGCCCTCGGCCACGATCACCGCAGGGCCCGTCATCTCGATCTCGCCGTCGGGCCGCTCGGTGATCACCAGGGTGCCGCCGGGTACGTCCACGGTGTACGTCGCCGGGGTACCGGTGGCCGTGGGGTCGGCGCCGTCGCGGCGGGCGGTGGCCACGGCGACCGCGCACGCGCCCGTGCCGCACGAGCGGGTCTCGCCGGCGCCGCGCTCGTGCACGCGCAGCGCGACGTGCCCGGGGCCGCGGTCGACCACGAACTCGACGTTCACGCCGTCCGGATAGGCGGCGGCCGGGCTGAAGGGCGGCGGGGAGAGCAGGTCACCGGCGTGGGACAGGTCGTCCACGAAGGCGACCGCGTGCGGGTTGCCCATGTTGACGTTCCGCGCGGGCCAGCTGCGCTCACCGACGCTGACCGTGACGTCGTCCTCGGGCAGCAGCGCCTTGCCCATGCCCACGGTGACGTCGCCGTCCTTGGCGATGTGCACGGTCTTCACGCCCCCGCGCGTGGCGACCGCGAGGTCTCCTTCGGTGACGTGTCCGGCGCGCTGGAGGTAGCGCGCGAACACCCGCACGCCGTTGCCGCACATCTCCGCGATCGAGCCGTCGCCGTTGCGGTAGTCCATGAACCACTCCGCCTCGGCCGCCATGCCCTTCGCCTCGGGATGCGCCGCGGATCGCACCACGTGCAGCAGTCCGTCACCGCCGATGCCCGCGCGGCGGTCGCAGAGGGCTGCGACGGCGGCCGGGGGCAGTCCGATGGCGTTCTCGGGGTCCGGGACGATCACGAAGTCGTTCTCGGTGCCGTGACCCTTGAGGAAGGGGATCCGCGTGCTCATTCCCCGATCGTACGGGGCGCTCCGTGGGTCTGGCCGAAGGAGGGTTCGAGGTGGTGAGGCCGTGGGTCCGTGCGGGACCATCGTGGCTGGTCGCGCCCACGCGGCGGAGCCGCACATCGATACAGTCCCGCGCCTCTTGAAGGGGCGGACAGCCCCTAGCGGAGCCTTGCTACGCGCCAGACCGCCAGTACGACCACCACTGCCACCGTCACCGCGTACGCGAGGACGACCCGCCAGTCGGGTCTGCGGCCCGATCCCTTGGCCGGCAGGCCCGGCCAGGTGTAGCCCACGCGGCGGGCGGCCATCATGCCCCAGCCGGCCGCGCACGAGCAGATCAGCAGCCCGAGCATGGCGATCACGGCTCCGCTGTCGCCGAAGTCGAAGGCGAGCGGGAAGGCGAACATCAGGGAGCCGAGCGCGGCCAGGCTCACGATGGGCGCGAGCTGCCAGATGCGCAGCCGGCGCTGCGGGCGCAGCTCGACCTCGACCTCGCCCGCGAACATCTCCTCGGGCTCGGGGCCGTCGTCCGTCACACCCTGCGTCTCGGGCCCGTCGGAGCTGAGACGGTCCGACTCCTGCTCCGGTCCGTCCCCGAACTCCGGCTCGTCCCGGCGCTCCGGTACATCCCGGTCGGCGGTGATGTGATCGGTGCCTTGTGCGGTGTCGCGAGGGCCGGCCTCCATCGCCACGCGCCCTCCCAACTAGGACTCAACTCGGTCGATCGAAGCTCGATGATGGCACGCCGCCGCAGGCCCGGATGACGGCCTGGGCGTCCCGATGCCATGACGTGATCAGGCTGTAACCGGTCGTTCGACCAAAGACAGCGCGAGCTGCGGAAGTTCTGTGAGATCGGCCGCAGCCCCACTCAACCAGTGCACCCGGGGATCGCGCCTGAACCATGAATCCTGACGGCGCGCGAAGCGCTTGGTGGCACGTACGGTCTCGGCCCGCGCGTCCTCCAGGGTGCACTCCCCGGCGAGCGCCGCGAGCACCTGCTGGTAGCCGAGCGCACGCGAGGCGGTACGCCCCTCGCGCAACCCCCGCGCCTCCAGTGCGCGCACCTCGTCCACGAGGCCGGCCTCCCACATCCGGTCGACCCGGCGCGCGATGCGCTCGTCCAACTCGGGCCGGGCCACGTCGACGCCGATCTGGATCGTGTCGTAGACGGAGTCGTGGCCGGGGAGATTGGCGGTGAAGGGCCTGCCGGTGATCTCGATCACCTCCAGGGCCCGGACGACCCGGCGGCCATTGCTCGGCAGGATCGCCCGCGCCGCCTGGGGGTCGGCGGCGGCCAGACGGGCGTGCAGCGCGCCGGAGCCGCGCAGCGTCAGCTCCTCCTCCAGGCGGGCGCGGACCTCAGGGTCGGTGCCGGGGAACTCCAGGTTGTCGACGGCCCCGCGCACATACAGTCCGGAGCCGCCGACCAGGATCGGCCAGCGGCCCTCGGCCAGCAGGGCCTCGATCCGCTCACGAGCCAGGCGCTGGTACTCGGCGACGGACGCCGTGACGGTCACGTCCCAGATGTCCAGGAGGTGATGGGGGACGCCGCCGCGCTCCTCGGGCGTCAGCTTGGCGGTGCCGATGTCCATCCCTCGGTAGAGCTGCATGGAGTCGACGTTGACGACCTCACCGCCGAGACGCTGGGCCAGAAAGACGCCCAGATCGGACTTTCCGGCCGCAGTTGGTCCGACGACGGCGATGACGCGGGGGGCGGGGGGTGCACTGCTCACCGACCCAGTCTCGCAAACCTCGAACCCCGCTCTCGAACGAGTTACGTGACGCTACGGCCCCGGGGTCGTTGCCCGTTGCGAGGTTCCTGCCGCCGGATCGCAGAGGCGGTGGCCCGGGTCGCGCAAACGGACGCACCGGGCGACGCGGGATTTCGCCCGCACGAGTAACGTATGGAGTGGATATGGGCGTTTTTGCACGACTTCTCCGGCGGTCCAAGGCCACGGAGGAGGCGCCTGCCGAGGGTCAGGCCGACAAGGCGACGGCCGGGACCGAGGCGGAGGAAACGGCAGGGGCAGAGGCGGCGAAGGGGGCTGATGGGGCAACGGAAGCGGCCGAGCCGGCGGCTGAAGCGGCTGTAGCGGCCGAGGTCACCGAGACCGAGGGCGTCGACATCCCGAAGCAGCAGTCCACCGACAAGGCGGCCGACAACGAGGCCGGTGAGGGCGCCCGCACGTGACCGCCCCGCGCGACGGAAGGTGAACCATGGGTCTCCTGGACAATGTGAAAGCCAAGCTGGGCCCGGCCAAGGGCAAGGTCTCGGACCTCGCGCAACGGCACGAGGACAAGATCCAGCACGGCCTCGACAAGGCCGCGCAGGTCGTCGACAAGAGGACCAAGGGCAAGTACAGCGACAGGATCCAGTCGGGCACGGGCAAGGCCAAGGGCGCCATGGACCGACTCGCGCACAAGGGCGACAGCGGACCGGCCGCGGGCGGCACGACACCGCCGCCGGACACGGGCGGCACCATGCCGCCGGACACGGGACGTACGGCACCGCCACGGGACGCCGGAGGCACCCCGCCGCCGGACGCACCACCGCCCACTTCCTGAGCACACATCGACGCAGAAGGTACTGAACACACATCGGCACACCGAAGGGCACATCGGCGGACGGCCGCGGAGCACGAGGGCTCCCGGCCGTCCGCCGTTTCCCGTGCCCACAGCCGTTTCCCGTGCCCGCCGCCGGGGCCGCCCTGCCGCCGGGTCTACGACCAGGTGGCCACGATGTATCCCACCCCGTACGGCGCGTCCTCGTACAGCAGTGATCCACCGAGGTCCGCGCCCTCGGCCGCGCCCGCCAGGACCTGCCAGGGAGCCCGGCCGGAGGCCTTCAGTTCACGCGCCAGCCCTGTGTCCAGCGTCGTGAGCGCGGCCATGTCCGCCGTGCCGAGTGCGCGTGCGACGTCCGCGTCGAAGGGCGCCGCCCGTTCGTCCAGATACCCCGGGGCCTTGAGCGTCCGGCACGCACTGGCGTCACCCATCACCAACAGCGCGACCCGTTCCGACCGTGTGGCGAGGTCCCGCCCGATCCGGGCACACCGCTCGGGCGCGAGCCGGTCCCCCACGCCGAGCCCCTCGACCGGGGCGTCGGACCACCCCGTCCGTTCCAGCAGCCAGGCGGCCACCGCCAGCGAGTACGGCAGCCGCTGTTCGACGGGCGGGCCCTCACAGCCCTGTCCCAGCCGTACGTCGAGATCGACGCCGAAGCCCCGGAACGAGCCCCGCGTGCCCTCCGGATACGTCTCGGGATACGTCTCGGGCCCGGCGCTCTCCACCGGTCCGACGACCACGAGCCGACCGGGCCGGGCGGCGGCGAGCACGCCCAGCGCGTCCGTGCAGGCGGCCCGCGCGGCGTCCAGCTCCGGAGCGGCGCCCGCGGCGACGTCGGACACCAGCAGGGGCGGGCAGGGGCAGACAGCGGCGGCGACAAGCATGATCGGCAGGGTAACCCGCGAGCCCTTCGGAACAAGTCACGGCCGGAGCCGACCGCAGCCGGCCCCAGCCGCGGTCAGATCCGACCGCGGCCGCAGTCAGGTCCGGACGCGGCCGCAGTCAGGTCCGGACGCGGCCGCAGCTCGCCTCAGCGGCTCGGCTCAGTCGCTGCCGCAGCCGCCCGCCGCCACCGGGAGAGGCTCGGGGACGCCGATCTTCGGCAGGCCCAGGAGCACTCCGGCCGACTGGGCCGGCTTGCCCTCCTTCTCGGCGTTGCGCTTCTCCCAGGCGTCACCCGCGCGCGTGCGGCGCACGTCCAGCACGGTGCCCTCGGCGAGCAGGTGGTGCGGGGCGGCGTAGGTGATCTCGACCGTGACCACGTCGCCGGGGCGGACCTCCTGGTCCGGCTTGGTGAAGTGGACGAGGCGGTTGTCGGGGGCGCGGCCGGACAGGCGGTGCGTGGTGTCGTCCTTGCGGCCCTCGCCCTCGGCGACCATCAGCTCCAGCGTCCGGCCGACCTGCTTCTTGTTCTCCTCCCAGGAGATCTCCTCCTGGAGGGCGACGAGACGCTCGTAGCGCTCCTGGACGACCTTCTTGGGGATCTGGCCGTCCATCTCGGCGGCCGGGGTGCCCGGGCGCTTGGAGTACTGGAAGGTGAAGGCCTGGGCGAAGCGGGCCTCGCGCACCACGTGCAGCGTCTGCTCGAAGTCCTCGTCGGTCTCGCCGGGGAAGCCCACGATGATGTCGGTGCTGATCGCCGCGTGCGGGATGGCGGCGCGGACCTTCTCGATGATCCCCAGGTAGCGCTCCTGACGGTAGGAGCGGCGCATGGCCTTCAGGACCGTGTCCGAGCCGGACTGGAGCGGCATGTGCAGCTGCGGCATCACGTTCGGCGTCTCGGCCATGGCGGCGATGACGTCGTCGGTGAAGTCGCGCGGGTGCGGGGAGGTGAAGCGGACGCGCTCCAGGCCCTCGATCTTCCCGCAGGCGCGCAGGAGCTTGCTGAAGGCCTCGCGGTCTCCGATGTCGGAGCCGTACGCGTTGACGTTCTGCCCGAGGAGCGTGATCTCGGAGACGCCCTCGGCGACCAGGGTCTCGATCTCGGCGAGGATGTCGCCGGGGCGGCGGTCCTTCTCCTTGCCGCGCAGGGCCGGGACGATGCAGAAGGTGCAGGTGTTGTTGCAGCCGACGGAGATGGAGACCCAGGCCGCGTACGCGCTCTCGCGCCGCGTCGGCAGCGTCGAGGGGAACGCCTCCAGCGACTCGGCGATCTCGACCTGCGCTTCCTCCTGCACGCGTGCGCGTTCCAGCAGGACCGGCAGCTTGCCGATGTTGTGCGTGCCGAAGACGACGTCCACCCAGGGCGCCTTCTTCACGATGGTGTCGCGGTCCTTCTGCGCCAGACAGCCGCCGACGGCGATCTGCATGCCGGGGCGGGCGGCCTTCTTGGGCGCCAGGTGACCGAGATTGCCGTAGAGCTTGTTGTCGGCGTTCTCACGCACGGCGCAGGTGTTGAAGACGACGACGTCGGCCGCGTCGGCGCCTTCGGGGGCGCGGACGTAGCCCGCGTCCTCCAGCAGACCGGCCAATCGCTCGGAGTCGTGGACGTTCATCTGGCACCCGTAGGTGCGTACCTCATATGTGCGCGTGCCGCCCACTGACTGGCTCCGGTCGATGCTGCTCATGGGGACAAGGGTAGGCGGTCGACGGAGGTGGCTCGGTCGCCTGTGGACAACCCGGGACCCGGGCTCACGCCTCTATGAGACCGGCGCGGATCGCGTACCTGGTCAGCTCCAGACGATCGCGCATGCCGAGCTTCTGGAGGAGGTTGGCGCGGTGGCGTTCGACCGTCTTGGCGCTGATGAAGAGGAGTTCGCCGATCTCCTTGGAGGTGTGGCCCTCGGCGACCAGCTTGAGGATCTCCTCCTCGCGTTCGGTGATGGCGCGTTCCGGCAGGCCGTCGCCCCGGTGCAGCCGCTCCAGGTAGGAGCGGACGAGGGCCCGCTCGGCGCCCGGGTAGATGAACGGCTCGTCGCGCACGGCCGCCCGGCAGGCCTCGACCAGGTCACGGTCGGCGACGGACTTGAGGACGTAGCCGCTGGCTCCGGCCCTGAGCGCCTCGAAGAAGTACTCCTCGTTGTCGTACATCGTCAGGATCAGGATGTGCAGCGCGGGCAGTCGGCGGGAGAGTTCGCGGGCCGCCTGGAGACCGGTCATGCGGGGCATGGCGACGTCCAGGACGGCCAGGTCGACGGCGGTGTCGCGGGCGCGGGCGACGGCCTCGGCCCCGTCCCCGGCCTCGGCCACGACCGTCAGGTCGGGCTCCCCGTCCAGGATGAGGCGCACTCCCCGGCGGACGAGGGTGTGGTCGTCGGCGAGCAGGACGCGGATCGGGGGCCGGGTGGTGGTCGGCGGGCTTCCCGGCGTCACCGGTGTGGACATCAGCGTGCTCCTTCCGGCACCGGTACGCGCAGGCGTACGTCGGTGCCCCGGCCGGGGGCCGGGTCGAGGGTGAGGGCGGCTCCGATCAGGAGGGCGCGTTCGCGCATGCCGGTGATGCCGGCGCCCTCCGGGGCGTCACCGAGGCCGGTGCCGTTGTCGCGTACGAGGAGTTCGACGCCGCCGGGGACCGGCCGGAGGCGGAGTTCGGCACGGTCGGCACCGGCGTGCCGGGCGGTGTTGGTCAGGCCTTCCTGGGCCACTCGGTAGACGACGAGTTCCGATTCGGGGGTCAGGGCGGGGAGGTCGCCGGTGACGTGGTGGCGCACGGTCAGCCCGTGGGTCGTGAACTCGGCGGCCAGCGAGCGCAGGGCGCTGGCCAGGCCGAGTTCCTCCAGCACGCCGGGGCGCAGCCGGCGGGCGATACGGCGGATCTCGTCCAGGCCGGCCCGGGTCGCCTCCTGCGCCTGGCCGACCTCCTCGCGCAGGTCCTCGGGCGCCCGGTCCGCGACGCGCTTGAGCTGGAGGAGGACGGCGGTCAGGGTCTGCCCGACCTCGTCATGGAGCTCCCGGGCGATCCGGTGCCGTTCGCTCTCCTGTGCGGACAGCGCCCGGGCGGCGCCCGCAGCCCGCTCGGCCTCCAGCCGGTCGAGCATCGCGTTGTACGTCGTGATCAGCCCGGCCGTCTCCGCGGGTCCGGCGACCACCGGGCGGGAGCCCGGGCGCAGCAGGTCCACGGTGGCCATGGCCCGGTCCAGCCGTTGCAGGGGCCCGAGGCCGAAGCGCAGCACGAGCGCGTTGCCGGCGAGCAGCACCGCCAGGCCGCCGAGCAGCACGAGCGCCTCGCCCGCCAGGACGGGGGTCGACACGGTGACCGGGCCGAGCAGCAACGCGGTGGCCACGACCAGGCCGGCCGCGTTGAGCGAGAAGATCCGCCAGAACAGCGACACGTTCCTGGATCCGCTCCTTCCGGCTTTGGCGTACGACCCCGCCTTCGCGTACGACCCGGCCCTCGCGTACGGCCCGGCCTTCGCGTATGACATCGCCCCCTCCACCCTCTCCGGCGACCGACCGCTGCGTATATCCGTCACGACACCCATGTCGTCACCGTACGGCTGGATGACAGCATGCGGACTTGACCCGTCCATTGGTCGACACCGTTCACCAGACCGACAAGAGCCAAACGAACAAGGGGAAGAAACGTGTCAGCTCCGCGCCTGAGGGCGACGCCGCTGCCGGGCATCGGGGTCCAGTACGACCTGGAGACCCGGGAACACCGCCATCTGTCGGTGGTGGCGCACCGCGACGGCACGCGCACGGTGAACGTGTACCGGGCCGACGATCCCGACTCCTGCGCGCACTCCCTGCGACTGTCCAGCTCGGAGGCGGGTTCGCTGATCGACGCGCTGAAGCCGTCCCACCACAGCCCGAGTCTGCTGTACACCACGGACCTAGGGCTGGTCGCCGAGCGGATCGAGGTGGCCTCGACCTCGCACTGGAACGGGCGGGTACTGGGTGACACGCGGATGCGGACGGAGACGGGCGCGTCGGTCGTGGCGGTGCTGCGCCGGGCCGAGGCCATCCCGTCCCCCGCCCCGGACTTCCGGCTGGCGGGCGGTGACACGCTGATCGTCGTCGGCACCCGTGAGGGCGTCGACGCCGCCGCGACGATACTCGGTCGGGAGTGAGCCTGTGCACTCCGCGGTCCTGCTGATCGAGTTCGGTTCCATCATCCTCGGCCTCGGCCTGCTCGGCCGGTTCGCCGGCCGTTTCCGGCTGTCGCCGATACCGCTGTACCTCCTCGCCGGTCTGGCCTTCGGCGAGGGCGGTCTGCTGCCGCTGGGCGCGAGCGAGGAGTTCGTCGCCACCGGCGCCGAGATCGGCGTCATCCTGCTGCTGTTGATGCTGGGCCTCGAGTACACGGCGAGCGATCTGGTCTCCAACCTCAAGACCCACTACCCGTCCGGTCTGGTCGACTGTGCGCTCAACGCTCTGCCGGGGGCGGCGGTGGCGCTGCTGCTCGGCTGGGGGCCGGTGGCCGCCGTCGTCCTGGCCGGTGTCACCTGGATCTCGTCGTCCGGAGTGATCGCGAAGGTCCTCGGCGATCTGGGCCGGGTCGGCAACCGGGAGACGCCGGTGATCCTCAGCGTGCTCGTGCTGGAGGATCTGGCGATGGCGGTGTACCTGCCCATCGTCACGGCGCTGGTGGCGGGAGCCGGGCTGCTGGCCGGCAGCCTGACCCTGGCGATCGCGCTGGGCGCGGCGGGCCTCGTCCTCTTCCTG
This sequence comes from Streptomyces azureus, assembly GCF_001270025.1. Classification (NCBI taxonomy): domain Bacteria; kingdom Bacillati; phylum Actinomycetota; class Actinomycetes; order Kitasatosporales; family Streptomycetaceae; genus Streptomyces; species Streptomyces azureus. The sequence continues at coordinate 20,358 of NZ_DF968486.1, forward strand.
GCCCTGCGCTACGGCAGGGTCATCTCCCGCTTCGTCTCCAGCGACGACCCGGAAAAGCTACTGCTGGTCGTGCTGGGGCTGACGATCCTGGTCGCGGGTGTGGCGCAGCAGCTCCAGGTGTCGGCGGCGGTGGGTGCCTTCCTGGTGGGCATCGCGCTGTCGGGAGAGGTGGCGGAAGGTGCGCACACTCTTCTCAGCCCTCTGCGTGACCTGTTCGCGGCGGTCTTCTTCGTCTTCTTCGGACTGCACACCGACCCGTCCAGCATCCCGCCGGTTCTGCTGCCCGCCCTGGGCCTGGCCGTCGTCACCGCCCTGACGAAGATCGCCACCGGCTACTGGGCGGCGCGGCGGGCCGGGATCTCCGTCAAGGGCCGCTGGCGGGCGGGCGGTGCGCTGGTGGCCCGTGGCGAGTTCTCGATCGTCATCGCCGGTCTTGCTGTCTCGGCGGGCATCGAACCGTCCCTCGGCCCCCTGGCCACGGCCTACGTGCTCATCCTGGTCGTCCTGGGCCCCCTCACCGCCCGCTACACGGAGCCCGTGGCGACCTGGTGGAGCCGACGCCGCGAGTCGCCACGGGGTACGGCGGAGACGACGCCCCGGACCAAGGAGGCAGACGCGCCGGTGGCCGACTGAGGGGCGGCGCCGGGCAGGGAACAGGGGAGCCGCCGCCGGCCCTGACGGGCTGACGGCCGCCGTCGGCCCTGGCGGCCGTCAGCCACCGGACAGGGAAGCCACCGCGCACGCTTGCGGCCGTCGGCCGCCGGCCGCCGGACAGAGGCGCAACCGCACACCCGGGCAGCCGGGCAGCCGCCGGACGAGGGAACCAGCGCCCGCCCGGCAGCCACCAGGCGTCGGACAAGGGAGCCACCCGCTCACCCGGGCAGCCGTAAAGCGCCGGACAAGGGAGACACCGGGAGCCACCGGGAGCCACCGGCCCGGGCCGCGGCTCAGGCGCCGGCGGCCGGCTCCCACCCCTGCTTCCGCAGCACCCCAGTCACATCTGGCGCCTCATAGTGCTCCCCCTTGAGCACCTTTCCGTCCTCGCGGCGGGAGACGGAACCGTCTGGGCCGATCTTGGTCATGTTGGAGCGGTGGATCTCGGCCAGTACCGCGTCGAGGTCGATGCCGTGGACGAGGGCGGTGCCGTAGGCGACGTAGACGACGTCGGCGAGCTCGTGGGCGAGCCGGTCGAGCGGGCCCGTCACCGACACCTCGGCGACCTCCGCGGCCTCCTCCGCGAGGAGTTCACCGCGGTGGGCGGCGAGTTCCGGGGACACCTCCGTCGGGGTACTGCGGGCGTCCAGGCCGAAGGCAAGGTGGAATTCTCGGACCAGGTCTGCGGGCGAGGAGCTCATGGGGGCGACTGTAGTGGCCGCCACTGACACTCCCCTCGCCCCGTGTCCGACCCCATCCCGTGACCCCGCCCCTGGTCAGCGGGGCACCACGGCTGGCAGGATCTCGCGCATGCCCAAGACGTTCCCCCCTCTCGGCAGGCGCCGGGCCCTTCAGGGCGGCGCCGCCTCCCTCGTGGTCCTCGGGCTGCTGCTGTGGTGGCTGCGCCCGTGGGCCCAGGAGCCTCCGGGCGGCACGATCAGGTTCAGCACGGGCACCCAGGCGGGCGTCTACCACGAGTACGGCAAACTCCTGCGCACCGAGATCGACAAGGACATGCCCGATCTGAAAGTGCGGTTGCTGACCAGTGCCGGTTCGCAGGAGAACGTCGCGGACGTGGCGACGGGGAAGGCCGACTTCGCGATCGCCGCGGCCGACGCGGTCGCCACGTACAAGCTCGACAACAGCACGGGCGCCGACCGGCTGCGCGGTGTCGCGCGCCTGTACGACGACTACGCCCAGCTCGTCGTACCACCGGACTCGGACATCCGCTCCATCGCGGACCTGCGCGGCAAGCGCGTGGCCATAGGGTTGCCGAACTCCGGCGTACGGCTGATCGCGAACGGCGTGCTCAAGGCGGCCGGGATCGACCCGGAGAAGGACATCAAGCCGTCGTCGGACGGCATCGACACCGGACCCAAACGGCTGGGACACGGCCTCGACGCGTTCTTCTGGTCGGGCGGACTGCCCACGGACGGGCTCAGCCGGCTGGCCAAGAAGTCGGCGTCGGCCTTCCGCTTCGTGCCGATCGACGTCGGCCTCGTGTCGAAGCTGCACGACCAGGGCGGTGCCACGCGCTACTACCGCGCCACCAAGATGCCCGAGTCGGCCTACCCCACCATCCAGCGCGGCGACCCGGTCCCCACCCTGGCGGTGTCCAACCTGCTGGTCACGCGCAATGACATGGACCCCCGGCTCACCGAGTGGCTGACCCGTACGGTGATCGACAGCCGGGACGGCATCGGCGCGACGGTCCACTCCGCCCAGCTGGTCGACGTCCGCACGGCGATCTACACGGACCCGCTCAAGCTGCACGAGGGGGCCCGGCGCTACTACCGGTCCGTCAAGCCATAGCCCGCCGCCCCCGCCCTCGCCTTCGCTGAGCCGCCCCCGCCCTCGACGTCGCTACGCCGGTCCGACCCTCGGCACCGTCACCGTCACCTTCAGCCCGTGCGGCTCGTGACGGTCGTACGCGATCGAGCCGCCGCCCGCCGCGAGAAGCGCCCGCGAGATGGACAGTCCTAGGCCGGAGCCCTTGATGTTCTGGTGGCGGCTGCTGCGCCAGAAGCGGTCGCCGATGCGGGCCAGTTCCTCGTCGGTGAGGCCGGGACCCTCGTCGGTGACGACCACGGTGGAGGTGTCGCCGTTGGAGGCGACGCTCACCTCGACGGTCCGGCCCTCGGGCGTGAACTTCACCGCGTTGTCGATGACACCGTCCAGCGCGCTGGACAACGCCACCGGGTCGGCCCACGCGGTCGTCGGCGGGCAGTCGCCCACCAGGTGGACGCCCTTGGCCTCGGCGGTCGGGTACCAGGCCGCGACCCGTTCGGCGGCGAGCTCGCCGATGTCGGTGATCTTCAGATCGGCCTCGGTGTGCTCGGCCAGCGCCAGGTCGAGCAGATCGTCCAGGACCTGCGCGAGGCGCTTGCCCTCGGACTGGACGGAGGCGATCTCCTGGTTGCCCTCGGGCAGCTCGAAGGAGAGCAGCTCGATGCGCAGCAGCAGCGCCGCGAGCGGGTTGCGCAGTTGGTGCGAGGCGTCGGCGACGAAGGCGCGCTGCTGCTCCAGCACGTCCTCGACGTTGTCCGCCATCTCGTTGAACGACCGGGCCAGACGCCTGAGCTCCGGCGGACCGCCGGCGGCGGCGACCCGGGACTTCAGCCGCCCCGTGGCGATGTCGTGGGTGGTGGCGTCCAGCACCCGTACGGGCTTGAGCACCCAGCCGGTCAGCCGCAGAGCCGCGCCGACGGCCAGCAGCATCGCGGCGAACTCGCCCGCGCCGATGACCAGCCAGCCGTGCAGCGTGCGGGAGCGCATCTGCCCGGTGGGCGAATCGGTGACGACGACCGCGACGACGTCACCGTCCCGGATGACCGGCGAGGCGACCACGAGGTTGCCCCGCTGCCAGGGCCACACCTGCCGCGGGTCGTGGCTGCGGCGGCTGAGCAACGCCTCGTCGAAGGCGTCACGCACCTCGCCCTGCTCCGGCAGGGACCACTCGGCGGGTGCGTGAGCCATGGCACGGCTGCTGCGGTAGAAGACACCGGCCCGGATGCCGTAGACCTTGTAGTAGCTGTCGAGTTCACTGCTGAGCGTGGCCAGGCGCTCGTTCTCGAACGCGCTGGCGGTCCCGGTGGGCGAATCGGTGACGAACTGGGCGAGAGCGGCGAAGCGGGCCGTGTCGTCGATCCGGTCGACGACGACCTTCTGCTGCTGGGCGCCGGCCAGGCTGACGGCGAGCGGGACGCCGAGCGCGAGCAGTACGGCCGCCATCAGGACGATCAGCAGCGGGAGCAGACGAGTGCGCACCCGGCCCCGCTACCCGGCAGGCGCGACGAGCCGGTAGCCGACTCCGCGTACGGTCTCGATGAGGGCCGGCATGCGCAGCTTGGCGCGCAGGGACGCGACGTGCACCTCCAGGGTGCGCCCGGTCCCCTCCCAGCTGGTCTGCCACACCTCGCTGATGATCTGCTCCCGGCGGAAGACCACCCCGGGCCGCTGCGCGAGCAGGGCCAGGAGGTCGAACTCCTTGCGGGTCAGCTGGATCACGGTTCCGTCCACGCTGACCCGGCGCGTGGGCAGCTCGATGTGCACCGGGCCGAGGCGCAGTTCCGTCTCGATGCCGCTGGAGGTGTCCTCGTGGGAGGTGCGCCGGCTCACGGCGTGGATACGGGCGAGCAGTTCCCCGGTGTCGTACGGCTTCACCACGTAGTCGTCGGCGCCGAGATTGAGGCCGTGGATGCGGGAGCGCACGTCGGAGCGCGCGGTGACCATGATGACCGGCGTGCTGGTGCGCTTGCGGATCTTGCCGCAGACCTCGTATCCGTCCTGGTCGGGCAGGCCCAGGTCGAGCAGGACGACACCGAAGCCGTCGACTTCGGGGACCAGCGCCTGAAGGGCCTCCTCGCCACTGCGCGCGTGCGTGACGTCGAACCCGTGCCGTGCCAGAACCGCCGACAGGGCGGCGGCGACATGGTTGTCGTCCTCGACGAGCAGCAGTCTCATCCGGGCCCCCTTCGGTTAACTGGCCGTACGATCTGGATGTGTACGAAAAAGCGTGCACGCGCGCGCGTGCACCTTGTGCAGTCACGCTGATGGATGAGGACGGCGTCAAGAGGGTTCCGGTTGCGGAGAGCTTCCGTTACCCGGCCGATATGAGCGCTGCTCACAAGTGCTACGACGCGTGTCCGATTGCTATCGGATCGTGATGCTCAGATTCCCCTCAGATGTAATGACGCAGGTCGTAGAGGGTCACTACTGTCCTCCGAAACCGAGGAGGACGGAGCCTGAGAGCGATGACCGAAGTATCGGTGGCCAAGGAAGATGTGGCCGCGACCGGAGAACTGGTCGTCCTGAAGAGCGTCAACAAGCACTTCGGCGCGTTGCACGTACTCCAGGACATCGACCTGACGATCGCCCGCGGCGAAGTCGTCGTGGTCATCGGACCTTCCGGGTCCGGCAAGTCCACCCTGTGCCGCACCATCAACCGGCTGGAGACGATCGACTCCGGCACGATCGAGATCGACGGCAAGCCGCTGCCCGCCGAGGGCAAGGGACTCGCCCGGCTGCGGGCCGACGTCGGGATGGTCTTCCAGTCCTTCAACCTCTTCGCGCACAAGACCGTGCTCGAGAACGTGACGCTCGGCCAGGTCAAGGTCCGCAAGAAGGACAAGAAGGCGGCCGAGGAGCGGGCCCGGGCCCTACTCGACCGGGTCGGCGTGGCCGCGCAGGCCGAGAAGTACCCGGCACAGCTCTCCGGCGGCCAGCAGCAGCGCGTCGCGATCGCGCGGGCGCTGGCCATGGAGCCGAAGGTCATGCTCTTCGACGAGCCGACCTCCGCGCTCGACCCCGAGATGATCAACGAGGTGCTGGAGGTCATGCAGCAGCTCGCCCGCGACGGCATGACCATGATCGTCGTTACCCATGAGATGGGTTTCGCACGATCGGCCGCAAACCGCGTGGTGTTCATGGCGGACGGCCGAATCGTCGAGGAGGCTGCGCCCGACCAGTTCTTCAGCAATCCGCGCAGCGACCGTGCCAAGGACTTCCTGTCGAAGATCCTGCACCACTAGGGCGCGCGTCGCTCCTGCGACGACCCGCGTCACCCGAAACGACGGTTTTTCTCTTCACGGCAAAGGATGTTCACCATGAAGCTCCGCAAGGTCTCCGCCGCGGCCGCCACCGCTCTCGTTCTCGCCCTGACCGCTACCGCCTGTGGTGGCGACGACGGCGGTGACTCCAACGGCTCCGGCTCCGGCGGCGGTGACAAGATCAAGATCGGCATCAAGTACGACCAGCCCGGTCTGGGCCTGAAGGAGCCCGACGGTTCCTTCTCCGGCTTCGACGTGGACGTGGCGACGTACGTGGCCAAGGAACTGGGCTACGAGCCCAACCAGATCGAGTGGGTCGAGACCAAGAGCGCCGACCGTGAGAACGCGCTGGCCCGCGGCGACGTGAAGATGATCGCGGCCACGTACTCGATCACCGACGAGCGCAAGCAGAAGGTCGACTTCGCCGGTCCGTACCTGCTGGCCCACCAGGACCTGCTGGTGAAGAAGGACTCGGACATCACCAAGGGCACGGACCTCAACGGCAAGAAGCTCTGCTCGGTCGTCGGCTCCACCTCGGCACAGAACGTCGCGGACAAGATCGCCCCCAAGGCCCAGCTGAGTGAGCGCGGCGGCTACTCCGAGTGCCTCGCGGCCCTGCAGAACGGCCAGGTCGACGCCCTGACCACGGACGACTCGATCCTCGCCGGTTACGCGGCCCAGGACCAGTACAAGGGGCAGTTCAAGCTCGCCGGCCTGAAGCTGAGCAACGAGAACTACGGCATCGGTGTCAAGAAGGGCGACACCGCGACCGTGGACAAGATCAACAAGGCGCTGGAGAAGATGGTCAGCGACGACTCCTGGCAGAAGGCCGTCGACAAGAACTTCGGCCCGGCCAACTACAAGAACGAGCAAGCGCCGAAGATCGGCCAGATCGTCAAGTAACGCGGGACTCCGCCGACGCAGGATCCCCCGCGGTCGACGCGGGGATCTGCAGGCGCGCCGCCGTCCGCCGCTTCTCCGGCGGCGGCGCGCCACGTCCGCCACGTACGCCACACACCCGGAAGCGCGGGAGATCGTGTTCGACTTTCTTTCAGACTATGACGACCCGACCCTGCTGGGCGCTTTCTGGGTCACGGTGCAGCTCACCGTCCTCTCGGCCGTCGGTTCCCTGATCTGGGGCACCCTGCTGGCGGCCATGCGGGTCAGCCCGGTTCCGCTGATGCGCGGTTTCGGCACCGCCTATGTGAACATCGTCCGTAACACTCCCCTGACCGTCATCATCGTCTTCACCTCGCTCGGCCTCGCCGACATCTTCGCCGTGACGATGGGCGCGCCCGACGACTTCAAGACCAAGTACTTCCGGCTGGCTGTGCTCGGACTCGTCGCCTACACCGCGGCCTTCGTGTGCGAGGCCATCCGCTCCGGCATCAACACGGTGCCCGTCGGACAGGCCGAGGCCGCCCGCGCCATCGGGCTGAGCTTCAGCCAGGTTCTGCGGCTCGTCGTGCTGCCGCAGGCGTTCCGTTCGGTCATCGGCCCGCTGGCCAACGTGCTCATCGCCCTGACCAAGAACACGACCGTGGCGGCCGCGATCGGCGTGGCCGAGGCCGCCCTCCTGATGAAGGAAATGATCGAGAACGAGGCACAGACGGTGCTCATCGGCGCGATCTTCGCCTTCGGTTTCGTGGTACTGACCCTGCCCACCGGCCTGATCCTCGGCTGGCTGAGCAAGCGACTGGCGGTGAAGCGATGACGTCCGTTCTCTACGATGCCCCGGGCCCGAAGGCTAAGCGGCGCAACGTGCTCTTCTCGGTGCTCTTCTTCGTCCTGCTCGCCCTCCTGCTGTGGTGGGTCTGGCAGACGATGGACGACAAGGGCCAGCTGAAGTGGTCCCTGTGGGAGCCGTTCACCACCTCCGAGGCCTGGACGACGTACCTGCTGCCAGGCCTGGCCGACACCCTGAAGGCCGCCGCCCTCTCGATGGTCATTGCCCTCCCGCTGGGCGCTATCCTCGGCATCGCCCGCATGTCCGACCACCGCTGGGTGCGCATCCCGGCCGGCGCGGTAGTCGAGTTCTTCCGGGCCATCCCGGTGCTGCTGCTGATGCTGTTCGCCAACGAGTTCTACGTCCGCTCCACGGGCATCCCCAGCGACGAGCGGCCCCTGTACGCGGTCGTCACCGGTCTGGTGCTCTACAACGCGTCGGTCCTCGCCGAGATCGTCCGCGCGGGCATCCTCTCCCTGCCCAAGGGGCAGTCGGAGGCGGCGATGGCGATCGGCCTGCGCAAGAGCCAGACCATGTCGAGCATCCTGCTCCCGCAGGCCGTCACCGCCATGCTGCCCGCCATCGTCAGCCAGCTGGTCGTCATCGTGAAGGACACGGCGCTGGGCGGCGTGATGCTCGGGTTCACCGAACTGCTCAACACGCGCAGCACGCTCGCGGCCAACTACGCGAACGTCATCCCCAGCTTCATCGTCGTGGCGGTCATCTTCATCGTCCTGAACTTCATCCTCACATCCTTCGCCTCCTGGCTGGAGGGCAGGCTGCGCCGCAGCAAGCGCAGCACGGGTGCTGTTCTCGGTGCCGATAAGGTCGACGACGTGAACGCGGCCGAGGTCGGCGACACCTACGGCACCGGTGCCGAGGGCAGGATCTGACGGCCCAACAACCGGCACGACTGTGGCCCGCCGGTTTTCCGGCGGGCCACAGTCGTGCCGCGACCTGAGCCATCCGGCTCCGGCCAACCCTGACACCCCATCAAGTGACGAGCGTGCCGCCCGGCTACCCTTGGTGCGACGGCATGATCGCCACCGGCCGCCGGTCACTTGACGCAAGCACCGGCAATGGGTTGCATACGTTCTGTGATCGTGCACCCTGCTCCAACTTCCTGTTCACCTACGTCTCTCAGGACAACACCACGGGCAGGGGGCGCCGCGCCGTGGATCCGGTGATCATCGTCGGAGCGGGGCCGGTCGGGCTCACGCTCGCCCTGGCGCTGGCGCGTCAGGAGGTGCCGTGTGTCGTCCTCGACGAGGGGCCGGGCAAGGAAGAACCCCGTGCGGCGCGCACCGTCGTCCTGCGCGAGGACACCGCCGCCCTCATGGAACGGCTGACCGGCGTGCCCCTGTCCCGGGCCGGCGCCCATTGGGCCGGATGGCGGTCGATGCGGCGCAAGCAGGTGATGCGCGAGATCGTTTTCGACGGCACCGAGCCCGCTCCCCTGCACATCGCCCAGCACGTGCTGACCGATGCCCTGCGTGCGGCTCTTTCCGGCGAACGACTCGTCAAGGTCGCGGTGGACAGCCGACTCGACGGCCTCGAACAGGAGTCCTCGGGCGTCACGGCCCACACCCGCGGCTCCAAAGGCACCTGGTGGCGCGGCAGCTACCTGGTCGGTTGCGACGGCCCCCGCTCGACCGTGCGCAAGCTCCAGGACATCCGCTTCCCTGGCCGCACGGCGGTGGAACGTCACGCCGTTGCCGCCCTGCGTACGGAACTGCCCTGGCACGACGAGGCGTTGCTGCACCGCATGCCGCCGTGGCGCATGTCGGGCCCCTCGGCCGGCGAGGTCACCGCGCGCCCGCTGCCGGACGGCGTCTGGCGTCTGGACTGGCTCCTGCCGCCCGGCAAGGACCTGGTCACCCCCGAACTCCTGCTGACCCGCATCCGGGAGACCCTGGCCGGCTGGGCGGGCGGCACGGCCCCGCCGTACGACCTGCTGGACACCGGCGTCCACACGGTCCACCACCGTCTGGCGCGCCGCTGGCGCGCCGACCGCGTCTTCCTCGCCGGGGACGCGGCACACCTGCTCGGCGCGCTGGGCACGCACGGGCTGGACGAGGGCCTCAGGGACGCCGACAACCTCGCCTGGAAGCTGGCCCTGGCCTGGCACCACGGGCCGCACGAGGCACTCCTCGACAGCTACCAGACCGAACGCCGGGCGGTCGTCGCCGCCCGGCTGCGCGCCGCCGACCAGGCACTGCCGCTGCTGCGCGGCGGCGGAGGCCTGCGCTCCTACGTCCCCGGCTCGTCCCGGGGCCACGACGCGCTCCTGACGGACGGTCACTTGGGGCTCGGCCAGCTCGGCGCGCCGGGGGCGTACGCCGACTCGCCCCTCGCTCCCGGACGCCTCGAAGGAGAGACCCCCGTCGACACACCGCCCGGAGCGCCGGTCGCCGACGTACGGGTCACCGCGGAGGACGGCACCTTCGTACGGCTGCGGGACCGGCTCGGCCGCGGCGCCCTGCTCGTAGTGCTGATCGCACCGGGCACGGGCGTGTGGGAGCGCAAGCACTGGGTCGGCGCCGGCATCATGCCCCGGCTCGCGGCCGCGGTCGCGGCACTGCCGCACCCCGCCGAGCTGCTGGTCGCCGAGAGCTATCCGGGTGCTGCCGCGCACACGGTGCTCCTGGTGCGCCCCGACGGGCACCTCGTCACCGCGCTGAGCGGAGTGCGCCCGGACGACCTGTACGCGGCGGCGGAGGCCACGGTGGGCGGACCGGCGAAGGCGCAGGCCGACGCCGGTGCGTCGGCCGGCTCTCGCTGACGTCGACATCAACGTCGTCATCGGGTGACGTGCTCACTGTCACCGTGCGTCCGCATGGTGACAGTGAGTTGACCGGTCCGGGCGGTCATGGTGTACTCCGGTGCGTGACCGACACCTGTGTGCGCCTGTGGCGGAGGGTCCATATGGACCTCGTCCGCTATGCGGGCTGCGTGTGTCGCCCCTCCTGCTGACTTCGCATCCCTCTTCCTCTGTGCGCGCGCCGCGCTCTGTCTGCCGCGGCCGACGCGCCTGACTCGCGAACCCTCATCAGGATCTTCAGGACGGCACCCGTGTCTGTATCCCCTTCCGCATCCCCCGCTGTCTCCTCTTCCGGCTCCGCTTCCGGCTCCTCGTCTGTCTCCTCCGCCGTTTCGGCGCCCACTCAGGCCGACCTCTTCGACTTCGTGCGGCGTACGGCCGCCGACACCGAGCTGATCGCCTCCCTGCCCCTCGACCCGGAGGGCCGCACCTGGGTGCGGCTGGACGGGCCCGGTGGCAGCGAGGCCTGGCTGATCGGCTGGCCGCCCGGCACGGGCACTGGCTGGCACGACCACGCCGACTCCGTCGGCGCCTTCCTGACCGCGTCGGGCGAGCTCAAGGAGTACTCGCTCGCCGCGCGGCTGCCCACCGACGGCTGGAAGACCCTGGAACTCACCGACGGTGTCGACCGCGAACGCCGACTGCCGGCCGGCCAGGGCCGCGCCTTCGGCCGTCACCACGTCCACGAGGTGCTCAACGAATCCCCGTACGCGCACGCGATCTCCGTCCACGCCTACTACCCGCCCCTGCCGCAGATCCGCCGGTACAGCCGCAGCGGGTCGATCCTGCGGCTCGAGCAGGTGGAGCGACCGGAGGACTGGCAGTGAGCGCGACGCACGAGCGGGTGAGTGACGGCAGCAGCGGCGGCGATGGCAGCGGCCGTGTCCAGCGTGCCGTCGGCATCGACGAGTTGCTGGAGCGCGTACGGGCGGGCTACGAGCGGATCGAGCCGCAGGAGGCGTACGAGGCCGCTCGCGCCGGTGACGCGCTGCTGGTGGACATCCGCTACGCGGCCCTGCGCGAACGGGACGGTCTGATCCCGGACGCCCTCGTCGTCGAGCGCAACGAGCTGGAGTGGCGCCTCGACCCGCAGGGCAGCCATCGTCTCCCGGAGGCCACGAGCCACGCCCTGCGCGTCGTCGTGATCTGCAACGAGGGGTACGCCTCCAGCCTGGCGGTCCAGTCCCTGCACCAGCTGGGACTGCGTGGGGCCACCGATCTGGTCGGCGGGTTCCAGGCTTGGCGGGCGGCGGGGCTGCCGGTGGTGTGATCGCGGGGCTCGACAGCGGGCGCAGGCCCATGAGGGTCCCGCCTCGCCTCAGACTCCTTCGTCCCCGAGGAACTCCGTGTCCTCGCCCTCCTCCTCCAGCGCCTGCCGGACCACGCGCAGGGCCATGCCCTCGGAGTAGCCCTTGCGGGCGAGCATGCCCGCGAGGCGGCGGAGTCGCTTGTCCCGGTCGAGCCCACGGGTGGAGCGGAGTTTCCGCGTGACGAGTTCCCGCGCGGTCGCTTCCTCCTGCTCGGAGTCGAGCTGGGAGACGGCCTCGTCGATCAGCGTGGAGTCGACGCCCTTGGTCCGCAGCTCTCGGGCGAGCGCACGCCGCGCCAGCCCTCGGCCGTGGTGCCGGGACTCCACCCAGGCCTCCGCGAAGGCGCTGTCGTTGATGAGGCCGACTTCTTCGAACCGCGACAGCACTTCCTCGGCGGCGTCGTCCGGGATCTGCCGCTTGCGCAGGGCGACGGCGAGTTGCTTGCGGGTCCGCGGGGTCCCGGTGAGCAGGCGCAGGCAGATCGCCCGAGCCTGCTCGACCGGGTCCCCCGGAGGCTCCCCGTGCTCGGCCCTCGACGAGGAGAGGGAACCTCCGTCCTCGGCAACCGCCGCGCCGAAGCCGCGCCGGCGGCGCCCGCGTCCACGCCCGTCAGGCGACCCGCCGCCACGCGAGCCGTCCCTGGACGAGCTGTCTCCGCGTGAGCCTCTGCCAGCCGAGCCGCTGCCCGGGGAGGCGCCCCCGTACGGCCCGTCGTCTCCGTACAGCAGATCGTCCTCGTGCGCGTCCGCCCCGTCCACGGCCGAGCCCGTCTCCCCTCCGGTGCCCCTCCCCCGTGGGGCGCCGGAGGCGGCGTACTCGTACTCCGCCCAGTCGGTTCGTCGTGTCACGGGTCAGCTCTTGGCTGCGGCGGCCTTGGACTTGGCGGCCTTGGCCGGTGCCGGGGCGGGGACCGCCGCAGCCTCGGCCGGTGCCGGGGAGACCGCCGCGTCCGTGCCCGGCTCGGCGACCGGCTCCTCGGGACGCACGCCGACGCCCAGCTTCTCCTTGATCTTCTTCTCGATCTCGTTGGCCAGGTCGGGGTTGTCCTTCAGGAAGTTGCGCGCGTTCTCCTTGCCCTGGCCGAGCTGGTCGCCCTCGTACGTGTACCAGGCGCCAGCCTTGCGGACGAAGCCGTGCTCCACACCCATGTCGATCAGGCCGCCCTCGCGGCTGATGCCATGGCCGTAGAGGATGTCGAACTCGGCCTGCTTGAAGGGCGGCGCGACCTTGTTCTTGACGACCTTGCAGCGGGTGCGGTTGCCGACCGCGTCCGTGCCGTCCTTCAGGGTCTCGATGCGGCGGATGTCAATGCGCACCGAGGCGTAGAACTTCAGCGCCCGGCCACCGGTCGTGGTCTCCGGGGAGCCGAACATGACGCCGATCTTCTCGCGGAGCTGGTTGATGAAGATAGCGGTGGTCTTGGACTGGTTGAGCGCGCTGGTGATCTTTCGCAGGGCCTGGCTCATCAGGCGGGCCTGAAGACCCACGTGGCTGTCGCCCATCTCGCCCTCGATCTCCGCGCGCGGGACGAGCGCCGCGACGGAGTCGATGACGATGAGGTCGAGGGCTCCGGAACGGACCAGCATGTCCACGATCTCCAGGGCCTGCTCGCCGTTGTCCGGCTGGGACAGGATGAGGTTGTCGATGTCGACGCCGAGCTTCTTCGCGTACTCGGGGTCGAGTGCGTGCTCCGCGTCGACGAAGGCGACCTGACCGCCGGCCTTCTGCGCGTTCGCCACCGCGTGGAGGGTGAGGGTGGTCTTACCGGAGGACTCCGGTCCGTAGATCTCCACGACACGGCCGCGGGGCAGGCCGCCTACGCCGAGGGCCACGTCGAGGGCGGTGGATCCGGTCGGGATGACCTCGATGGGCTCCTTGGTCCGGTCGCCCATGCGCATGACCGCGCCCTTGCCGAATTGCCGTTCAATCTGTGCGAGAGCGGCATCCAGAGCCTTCTCGCGGTCGGTTCCTGCCATGGGTTCCACCCGATTTGCTTGAGTCGATCGCTTCACGTCAAAGACGCTAACGCCTGCCACTGACAATGCGCCTCGACGCACGTCCGGCCTGTGGATAACTCGGGCACTTCTCCACCCAAACTACGTCGAAACGCCCGTCGTTGAGCTGCACCGAAGACTCCATAAGAATGGATGTTCGATTTTCGTGTCAAGCGCACCACGCGGCACCTCCGTGCCGCAGGGCGCAGCGGCTCAGGCCGGGCTCTTCCCGGAGCCCCCGCCCTCGGAGCCCCCGCCGTCGGGCCGCACCGTCCCTGTCCGCCCCGCCCACAGCTGCCTCGCGCGCGTGACGAGGCTCGGCCCCTCCCCGCGTCGGCGATGGCCGTGGACCCGGGGGTCGTCCGTGACGTCGTACCGCTTCACGTACGCCCCCAGGAAGGCCTGGAGCGTGGCGATGGCGGGGATGGCGATCAGCGCGCCGACGGCACCCAGGAGCGCGGTGCCCGCAATGACCGAGCCGAAGGCGACCGCAGGGTGGATGTCGACGGTCTTGGCCGTCAGCTTCGGCTGGAGCACGTAGTTCTCGAACTGCTGGTAGATCACCACGAAGATCAGCACCCACAGCGCGTACCAGGGGTTGACCGTGAACGCGATCAGCATGGGCAGCGCGCCGGCGAGATATGTGCCGATGGTGGGGATGAACTGCGACACCAGGCCCACCCACACGGCGAGCACGGGCGCGTAGGGCACGTCCAGACCCTGCAACAGGACGAAGTGGGCTATGCCGGAGATCAGTGCCATCAGACCGCGCGAGTAGATGTAGCCGCCGGTCTTGATCACGGCGATCTCCCACGCGCGCAGCACCTCGGCCTGCCGTGCGGGCGGCAGGAGGGAGCAGATCGTGCGGCGCAGTCGCGGGCCGTCCGCGGCGAAGTAGAACGCGAACAGCGCGATCGTCAGCAGCTGGAAGAGACCCCCGATGACCTGGGCGGACACGTCCAGGACGCCCGTGGCGCTGTTCTGCACGTAGTTGCGCAGCCAGTCGGAGCGGAGCAGGCCCTCCTGGATGTCCACGCGCTTCAGGTCGGTCTTGAAGTGCGTGTTGATCCAGTTGATGACGGAGTCGAGGTAGTCCGGGAAGCCCTCGATCATCTTGATGATCTGGTCCGCCAGGATGGAGCCGAGCAGCGTGACGAAGCCCGCAGCCACGACGATCACGCCGATGAAGACGACGAACGTGGCCAGTCCTCTGCGCATGCCGCGCGAGGCCATCCAGCTCACCGCCGGTTCAATGGCGAGCGCCAGGAAGAACGCGATGAGGATGTTGATCAGCAGGCCGGTGAGCTGGTGGAAGGCCCAGCTGCCCAGCTGGAACACGGCGACGAGGGCGAGAGCGAGCACCAGGGCACGCGGCAGCCAGCGCGGCATACGGCCGTTCGGCCCGGCGGCCCCGCCGACGGGGGGCGGGGCGGGCGGTGTCGTACCGAACGGGGAGGACTGCTGGGCTTCCTGCCCGGTCTCGTCAGTGCGTGCCACGCACCAAGTCTCGCCCACACCACCGACAGCCGTCTGCCCGCCTGCGATCTTCGTGGGCCGCCGGTCAGCGGTCTCCACGACGGGTCAACGCTTCTCCCCCGGCACGTCCATCACCGTGCACACCACCTGCCAGACCTCCTTGGCGTCCCAGCCGGCGTCGAGGGCCTCGTGCACGGTGCGCCCGCCGAGATCCGACATCACATGGTCGCGTGCGAAGGTGTCGGCGTAGCCCGGACCGAAGTGCTCCGCCATCCGCTGCCAGAAGACCGTCAACCGCATGACTCAAGTATCCCGCCCCTGGGGGTGGCCCTGAGCCGGGACCGCCTGCCGGCACCGTTTTCCGCCCTACGGTCTGACCCATGGCCGAAACAGGAGCTCCCTCACTCCCCCAGTCGCCTCCGCCGCACATCCCCGTGGCGCGCGCGGAACGCTTCGTCTGGCTCACCGCGCGCGTGCTCGAGCAGCGCCTCTTCGCCCACCACTTCCGGGGCGGCGCCGCCGACCCGGTGGAGACCGCCCTGGACGCCTACCGCAACGAGGACGGCGGGTACGGCCACGCGCTGGAGCCCGATCTGCGCGGCCCGGTCAGCCAGCCGCTGCACACCGCCCACGCCCTGCACGTCCTGGACGCCGTGGGACGCTGCGCCGGACAGCGTGTGGAACGCATCTGCCGCTACCTGACGTCCGTATCCACGGCGGACGGTGCCCTCCCGGCGATCCACCCGAGTCAGCGCGGCTACCCGACGGCCCCCTTCGTGCCGGTCGTGGACGACCCGCCCAGCGCTCTCCTGGCCACCGGACCGGTGGTGGGGCTGCTGCATCGCAACGAGGTGTGGCACGCCTGGCTGTTCCGGGCCACGGACTTCTGCTGGCAGGCGGTCGAGTCCCTGGAGGAGTCCCACCCGTACGAGATCGAGGCCGCCGTGGCCTTCCTCGACTCCGCCCCCGACCGCCCGCGCGCGGAGGCTGCCGCCGACCGCCTGGGCCGCCTGGTACGCGCACACCGCCTCGCGGCCCTGGATCCCGACGACCTGGACGCGTATCCGGTCTCCCCCGGCTACGCCCCGGGCGAGCACCACTTCCCGTACGACTACGCGAGGACACCGCAGTCGCTCGCGCGCGCGTGGTTCACGGACGACGAGATGGCGCGCTCCCTGGACCACCTCGCGGCCCAGCAGCAGGAGGACGGCGGCTGGCCCGTCCGGTGGCGCCACTGGGCCCCGGCTCCCGTCCTGGAGTCACGCCCCTTGGTGACGGTCGAGGCCCTGCGCACGCTCCGGTCCCACGGTCGCCCCGTCGGCTGATCACCCCACACCCATGGCCCGCACGCCCGCGGTCACCAGCACGGCCGCCGCGACGACGAGCAGGAACGGGGCGCGCAGCACCAGCGCCACGGCCGCGGCTCCGAGCCCGGCGGCCCGCGCGTCCAGGACCAGCACCTGGCCGTCGGCGAAGGTCTGCTCGGCCGTGAGGGCCGCCAGCAGAGCCACGGGCAGCAACGCGGCAAGGCGCTTCACCATGGGCCGCTCAAGAGCCCCGGCGGGCACCAGCAGCCCGGCCAGCTTGACGGCGTAGCACCCGAGGACGGTCACACCGATCGCGATCCAGACGTTCACCCCTCGTCCCCCCGCCTCTTGCGCCGGCCGTCCGCCCAGAGCACGACCGGCGCCGCCAGCGCGGCCATCAGCACCGGCACACCGGCAGGCAGCACGGGCAGCAGCCCGAGCAGCAGCAGCACGGCGAGCCCGGCGACGGCCCGCTCGGTGCCGGTCTTCAGCATCGGCGCGAGCAGCGCCAGAAACACCGCGGGCCCCGCGGCGTCCAGCCCCCACGCGTCGGTGTCCCCGAGGGCCCCGGCGCCCAGGGCACCGAGCAGCGTGGTGAGGTTCCACAGCACGTACAGGCTCAGCCCGGTCACGACGAACCCGATTCGCGCCGCGCGCCGTGTGGGCTGTGCCAGCGCGACGGCGGTCGTCTCGTCGATCACCCACTGGGCGGCGAACGGCCGCACCGCGCGCGGGAGGGCCAGCAACTGCGACAGTCGCAAACCGTAGAAGGCGTTCCGCACGCCCAGGAAGAAGGCCCCGGCCGCCGCCGTGAACGGGCCGCCACCGGCCGCGAGGGCGCCCACCAGGGCGAACTGGGACGCCCCGGTGAACACCAGCAGACTGAGCGCGCACGTCTGCATCAGTGTCATTCCGCTGCCGGCCGACGTCACCCCGAAGGCGAACCCGGAGAGCCCGACGGCCACCCCGACGCCCAGGGCGTCCCGCACGACGGCACGGTCCGCCTTCCCACCGGTCTCTGTGTCTCTGAGAACTGTCCGGTCTGCCACGCCCCGCACGCTACGAGGGACGGCTACCGCACGTCTTGTACGTTCTTGCGCTCGCTCTGGTACGCCCCCGGCGGCACGCCGACCATCCGGCTGAAGTGCCGGTTGAGATGCGGCTGATCGGTGAACCCCACGGTCACGGCGACCTCCGAGGGCGCCGTCCCCAGGTCCAGCAGCCGCCGCGCCCGCCGTACCCGCGCATCGGTGAGCCACGCGTGCGGCGGCATCCCGTAGGCGTCCCGGAAGGCCCGCAACAACGCGAACGGGCTGGTCCCGAGCTCGGCCGCCAACCGCTCCAGGCTCGGCGGCCGCGCCATCCGCTCCTCCAGCACGGCACGCGCGCGTGCGGCGATCCGTGCCCCCGCCGTCCGCACCTGCCGCCGCGGCATGGGCCCACCGTTCAGCCTCAGCAACCTTGTCACGGCGACCCGCAGCAGTGTGTCCGCGGCCAGCGGGTTGCCCTCGTCGGCGGCCCGCAGCACCTGATGCACCAGCCCCACGGCATACGGGTCATCCACCACCGGGCTGACGAACCCGGGTGTCCCCCGCAGCGTCGTGGTCTCGGCCGCGATCTCCGCCACCACATCGACGGGCGGATACACGGCCCCGTACCGCCACCCCTCGGGCACACCGGCCCGCCCGGTGTGCGGAGTATCCGGATTCACCAGCGCGAGCGCCCCGGCCCCCGCGTACTGGTCACCCCCACCGTGGTGGAACACCTCCACCCCGTCGGCGATGGCAGCGATCACGAAGTTCTCGTGCGTGTGCCGCACGAAGTTCTTCCGCACATACCGGGCCCGCAGCAGATCCACCCCGGGCAGCTCGTCGTACTGCCAATGCCGCGCGCGCTCGTTCATACGACCATTGTCCGCGGCCCCGAACGCACGGTGGCAAGCCTCACGCAGCCGCACCCTCCCCCGGCGGTCAGGCGCGCCCCGGCCCGACCGCCGGAGGCACCCGTTGTCAGTGGCGAGGTGCACGATGGACGCATGGCCAGCAACGCACACCGAGCCCTGGAGACCTTCTCCCCCGCGACCCGCGCCTGGTTCTCGGGCGCCTTCTCCGCGCCCACCACCGCCCAGGCCGGCGCGTGGCAGGCCATCCACCAGGGTTCGGACGTGCTGGTCGTCGCTCCCACCGGCTCCGGCAAGACCCTGGCCGCCTTCCTAGCCGCCCTGGACCAACTGGCCTCGACCCCTCCCCCCGCCGACCCCAAAAAGCGCTGCCGGGTCCTGTACATCTCCCCCCTGAAGGCCCTGGCCGTGGACGTCGAGCGCAACCTCCGCAGCCCCCTGACCGGCATCCGCCAGGAGTCCGTACGCATGGGCCTGCCCGAGCCCGAGGTCAAGGTGGGCATCCGCTCGGGCGACACCCCCGCCGCCGAGCGCCGCGCCCTGTCCACCCGCCCGCCGGACATCCTGATCACCACCCCCGAATCACTGTTCCTGATGCTGACCTCGGCCACGCGCGACGCGCTGACCGGTGTGGATACGGTGATCCTCGACGAGGTGCACGCGGTCGCGGGCACCAAGCGCGGCGCCCACCTCGCGCTCTCCCTGGAGCGGCTGGACGACCTCCTTCCGAAGCCCGCCCGCCGCATCGGCCTCTCCGCGACGGTCCGCCCGGTCGACGAGGTGGCCCGTTTCCTCTCGCCCCGCCGCAAGGTGGAGATCGTCCAGCCGGAGTCGGGCAAGGAGTTCGACCTCTCCGTGGTCGTGCCGGTCGAGGACCTGGGCGAGCTGGGCGGCTCCCCGGTGGCGGACGGCTCGGAGGGCGCCGAGCGCCCGTCGATCTGGCCGCATGTGGAGGAGCGGATCGCCGACCTCGTCCAGTCCCACCGCTCCACGATCGTCTTCGCGAACTCCCGCCGCCTCGCGGAGCGCCTGTGCAACCGCCTGAACGAGATCGCGTACGAGCGAGCCACGGGCGAGACCCTCGACGAGCACCACTCCCCCGCCGAGCTCATGGGCGGCTCGGGAGCCGCCCAGGGCGCGCCCCAGGTCATCGCCCGAGCCCACCACGGCTCGGTGTCCAAGGAGCAGCGTGCCCTGGTCGAGGAGGACCTCAAGGCGGGCCGCCTCCCCGCGGTCGTGGCCACGTCCAGTCTCGAACTGGGCATCGACATGGGCGCGGTCGACCTGGTGGTCCAGGTCGAATCGCCCCCCTCGGTGGCCTCCGGCCTGCAACGCGTCGGCCGGGCCGGCCACCAGGTGGGCGCGGTCTCCACCGGCGTGGTCTTCCCGAAGTACCGCGGCGACCTGGTCCAGGCGGCGGTGGTCACCGAGCGCATGCGGACCGGCGCCATCGAGTCCCTCAGGGTCCCCGCCAACCCGCTGGACGTCCTGGCCCAGCAGATCGTCGCGATGACGGCCATGGACACCTGGCAGTTCGACGACCTCCTCGCCGCCGTCCGACGGGCCGCCCCCTTCGCCTCGCTCCCCGAGTCCGCCTTCACGGCGGTCCTCGACATGCTGGCCGGCCGCTACCCGTCCGACGCCTTCGCCGAGCTGCGCCCGCGCGTGGTGTGGGACCGCGTCACCGGCGAGATCACGGGCCGCCCCGGCGCACAGCGCCTCGCCGTCACCTCCGGGGGCACGATCCCCGACCGCGGTCTCTTCGGCGTCTTCCTCGCGGGCGCCGATCCCAAGAAGGGCGGCGGCCGGGTCGGCGAGCTCGACGAGGAGATGGTCTACGAGTCCCGCGTCGGCGACGTCTTCACGCTCGGCACGAGTTCCTGGCGCATCGAGGACATCACCCGCGACCGCGTCCTGGTCTCCCCGGCCCCGGGCGTACCGGGCCGGCTGCCCTTCTGGAAGGGCGACCAGCTGGGCCGCCCGCTGGAACTGGGCCGGGCGGTGGGCGCGTTCCTGCGCGAGGTCGGCTCGCTGTCCAAGGACGACGCCCGGCTCCGTCTCCTCGCCGCCGGCCTGGACGCCTGGGCGGCGGACAACGTGCTCTCGTACCTGGACGAGCAGCGCGAGGCGTGCGGGCACGTCCCGGACGACCGGACGATCGTCGTGGAGCGCTTCCGTGACGAGCTCGGCGACTGGCGCGTGGTCGTGCACTCCCCCTTCGGCGCCCAGGTGCACGCCCCCTGGGCCCTCGCGCTCGGCGCGAAGCTCTCCGAGCGGTACGGCATGGACGCGCAGGTCATGCACGCCGACGACGGCATCGTGCTGCGCCTGCCGGACGCCGACCTGATGGGCCTGGACCTGCTCGACCAGGAGCCGGTCAAGATGGGCCGGGAGTACGACGCCGAGCAGGCACCGGTCGGCGCGGCGGACGTGGTCTTCGACAAGGGCGAGGTCGACCAGGTCGTCACCGACCAGGTGGGCAGCTCGGCCCTGTTCGCGGCCCGGTTCCGCGAGTGCGCCGCCCGCGCCCTGCTGCTGCCGCGCCGCAACCCGGGCAAGCGCACGCCGCTGTGGCAGCAGCGCCAGCGCGCCTCCCAGCTGCTCCAGGTGGCGAGCGAGTTCGGCTCGTTCCCGATCGTCCTGGAGGCGGTCCGCGAGTGCCTCCAGGACGTCTTCGACGTTCCCGGTCTCGTCGAGCTGATGGGCGACCTGGAGTCCCGGAAGGTGCGCCTCGTCGAGGTCACCACTCCCGAGCCGTCCCCCTTCGCGCGCTCGCTCCTCTTCGGCTACGTCGCCCAGTTCCTGTACGAGGGTGACTCACCGCTCGCCGAGCGCCGCGCCGCGGCCCTGTCGCTGGACTCACGGCTGCTGGCCGAGCTGCTGGGCCAGGCGGAGCTGCGTGAGCTGCTCGACGCGGAGGTGCTGACGGAGCTGGAGCGGGAGCTTCAGTGGCTGACCGAGGACCGCCGCGTCAAGGACGCCGAAGGTGTCGCGGACATCCTCCGCCTCCTCGGCCCGCTCACGGACGCGGAACTGGCCGAGCGGGGCGCCGAACCGCAATGGGCTCAGGAACTGGCCGGCGCCCGCCGCGCCATCCGGGTCCGGATCGCGGGCAGGGAGCACTGGGCGGCGATCGAGGACGCGGGCCGGCTGCGCGACGCACTGGGCACCGCCCTGCCGGTCGGCGTCCCGGAAGCCTTCACGGAGCCCGTCAAGGACCCGCTCGGCGACCTCCTCGCGCGCTTCGCCCGCACCCACGGCCCGTTCACCTCGACCACGGCGGCGGCCCGCTTCGGCCTGGGCGTGGCCGTCACCGAGGGCGCCCTCCAGCGGCTGGCCGCGGCGGGCCGGATCGTCCAGGGCGAGTTCCACCCGGCCGGGATCGGCCAGGAGTGGTGCGACGCGGCCGTGCTGCGCCGCCTGCGCCGCCGCTCCCTGGCCGCCCTGCGCCATGAGCTGGAGCCGGTGCCGCCGGCCGCGCTCGCGCAGTTCCTTCCCCAGTGGCAGCACATCGGCAAGGGGCACTCCCTGCGCGGCATCGACGGCCTGGTGCGCGCCATCGAACAGGTGCAGGGCGCGTCCGTGCCCGCCTCCGCCCTGGAGAAGCTGGTCCTGCCCTCCCGGGTCGTGAACTACAACCCGGCCATGCTGGACGAGCTCACCGCCGCCGGAGAGGTGCTCTGGGCCGGGGCGGGCTCCCTCCCCGGCAAGGACGGCTGGGTCTCGCTCTACCTGGCGGACGCCGCCCCCCTGCTCCTGCCGCCCCCGCACCCCCTGGAGCTGACCGCCCTCCACCAGTCCGTCCTGGACACCCTCTCCGGCGGCTACGGCCTGTTCTTCCGCCAGATCGCCGACCAGGTCCGCGCCACCACCCACCCCGAGGCCACCGATCCCCAACTGGCGGACATCCTCTGGGACCTGGCCTGGTCCGGACGCCTGACCAACGACACGCTCGCTCCCATGCGCTCCCTGCTCGGCTCGGGCCGCACCGCCGGCTCCACGGCCCACCGCGCCAAACGCACGGTCCCGCGCGGCCGCTACGGCTCCCTGACGGCCGCGGCCCGCCCCGCCGCCTCCCGCTCCGGCCCACCGACGGTCGCAGGCCGCTGGTCCCTGCTCCCGGCCCACGAGCCGGACCCCACGGTGCGGGCCCACGCCCTCGCCCGCACCCTCCTCGACCGGCACGGCGTGGTGACCAGGGGCGCGGTCTCGGCGGAAGGCGTCGAGGGCGGGTTCTCGGCGACGTACCGCGTCCTGTCCGCCTTCGAGGACAGCGGCCAGGCCCGCCGCGGCTACGTCGTGGAGGGCCTCGGCGCCGCACAGTTCGCGATGGACGGTGCCGTGGACCGCCTGCGCGCGGTGTCCAACGCCCGCGACCGCGGCGAGGACCTGCCCGGCCTCCCTCCGGGCCCCGATCTCGATCCGTTCCCCGCCCATGACTTCGCCGGGCAGGACGACTCGCTCCCTTCCAGCGCCCACCCCGACGACCCCGGCCCCGACGGATTCCCCGGCCTCGGCCCCCCCTACGTCACCCCGGCCCCCCAGCCGTCCCGGGACGAGTACGTCTCCCCCCGGGACTACGCCCCACAGGGCACCCCGCCCTGGCAGAACGGCGGAGGCGCGCCGTACGGTGCCGGGTTCCCGGGCCGCCACACCCGCCCGAACCCGGCCTCCCGGGCCGTCGTCCTCGCCGCCGCCGATCCTGCGAACGCGTACGGTGCCGCCCTGGCCTGGCCCGAACCCCCGGCCGGCGCCGGGCACAAGCCGGGCCGCAAGGCGGGCTCCCTGGTGGTCCTCGTCGACGGTGAGCTGACGCTCTACATGGAGCGCGGCGGCAAGACCCTGCTGGCCTGGACCACCGCCCCGGACGGCGACCCCACCGAGGACCCCCGCCTCCACACCGCCGCCGAGGCACTCGCCGCAGCCGCCCGAGCGGGCTCCCTGGGCACGGTCACGGTGGAGCGCGTCAACGGCGCCCAGGCCCTGACCTCCCCCATCGGCACCCTCCTGGAAGGAACGGGCTTCATCGCGACCCCCCGGGGCCTCCGCCTGCGCGCCTGATCGTCCCGCGCCCGTGCCACCCTTGACCCATGCCCGAAGGTGACACCGTCTGGCAGACCGCGAGGCGACTGCACGGAGCCCTCGCGGGCAAGGTGCTGACCCGCAGCGACCTCCGGGTGCCCCGGCTCGCCACGGCCGACCTCACGGGCCGCACGGTCCTGGACGTCACCCCGCGTGGCAAGCACCTCCTGACCCGCGTCGAGGGCGGCCTGACCCTGCACTCCCACCTGCGGATGGACGGCTCCTGGAAGGTGTACGAGAACGGTCGGCGCTGGAGCGGCGGCCCCGGCCACCAGATCCGCGCGATCCTCGGCAACACCGACCGCACGGCCGTCGGCTACCGCCTCCCCGTCCTGGAACTCCTGCGCACCGCCGACGAGCACCGCGCGGTCGGCCACCTCGGCCCCGACCTCCTGGGCCCGGACTGGGACCCGGACCGGGCCCTCGCCAATCTCCTCCAGGACCCCGCCCGCCCCCTCGGCGAGGCCCTGCTCGACCAGCGCAACCTCGCCGGTATCGGCAATGTCTACAAGAGCGAGCTCTGCTTCCTGCTCGGCGTCACCCCCTGGCTCCCCGTCGGCGACCTGCCCGCCGAGCGCGCCGCCAAGCTGCCCGCGCTCGCCAAGAAGCTGCTGGAGACCAACCGCGACCGCCCGATCCGCGCTACGACTGGCCGCCGCGGGCAGGACCTCTTCGTGTACGGCCGGGCTCCCCGCCCCTGCCTGCGCTGCCACACCTCCGTCCGCGTCGCCGACCAGGGTGACGGCTCCCGCGACCGCCCCACGTACTGGTGCCCCACCTGCCAGCCGGGCCCCGCCCCGCCCACTCCCCCACCCCGGCGAAGCCGCACCAATTGACGGACCGTCAGAAACGCTCGTACGGTCCCTGCATGCCCGTCACGGCGTACGACCTCACCGGCCGCACCGCGTTCGTCACCGGAGCCGCGAGCGGCATCGGCCGCGCCTCGGCGCTCCTGCTCGGGGAGGCGGGCGCCACCGTGCACTGCGCGGACCGTGACACCGAGGGCCTGCACGAGACGGCGACCCTGATCAAGGACAGCGGCGGCACCGCCCGCACCCACGACCTCGACGTCACCGACCGCACCCGGCTGAGGCAGGCCATCACCTCCTGCGAGCGCCTGGACGTCCTGGCCGCGATCGCCGGCATCATGCACAGCAGCCCGGTCCTGGAGACCCGGGACGAGGACCTCGACCGGGTGCTCGACGTCAACTTCAAGGGCGTGCTGTACGCCTGCCAGGAGGCGGCCCGCCTGATGATCGCCCGGGGCACCGGCGGCAGCATCGTCACCATGGCCTCGGGTGCCGTCGACACCGGCGCCCCCGGCCTGCTCTGCTACGGCGCGGCCAAGGCGGCGGTGTTCCAGCTGACCAAGACCCTCGCGACCGAGGTCGGCCGGCACGGCATCCGTGTCAACGCGGTCGCACCGGGCTGGACCCGTACCCCCATGACCGACCGCCACGACAGCGAGGCCCAGGCGCACGCCGAGGCCGTCATGGCCCGCATGTCACCCCTGGGCAGAGTCGGCGCCCCCGAGGACATCGCCCACGCGGTCCTCCACCTGTCATCCGACGCCTCGGCCTTCACGACGGGCCAGATCATCCGCCCGAACGGCGGTGTCGCGATGCCCTGGTAACGCACACCCGCCCACCCAGGTCACGACCCCCACGCCCCCGACGTCATCCCCGCCGCGACACAACACCCCGACCCCCCGCCCCCAGCGCCCTCCGCCACCGCCC
>NZ_DF968487.1:0-900 GCF_001270025.1 Streptomyces azureus
CTAGGAGTTGTCGTCAAAGTGTCAGGCCCACATCAGGAGTGATGCGAGGGTGACGGCCGCCTTGTAGGACTGGGCGGTCTTGTCGTAGCGGGTGGCGATGCCTCGCCACTGCTTGAGGCGGTTGAAGCACCGCTCCACGACGTTGCGGTGCTTGTAGATCTCCTTGTCGAAGGCCGGAGGGCGGCCGCCGAGGCTGCCCTTGCGGGCCCGGTTGCGGACCTGGTCAGCCCGTTCCGGGATGGTGTGCCTGATGCCCCGGCGTCGCAGCCAGGTCCGGATCGCTTTCGAGCTGTAGCCCTTGTCGCCGATGACGTGATCGGGCCTGGTGCGGGGCCGGCCCGCTCCGGCCCGGGGCACCCGGATGGCGTCCATCAGCGCGGTGAACTGGGTGCAGTCGTTGGTGTTCCCGCCGGTCAGGACGAACGCGAGCGGGCGGCCGATCGCGTCGCAGGCGAGGTGGATTTTGCTGGTCAGTCCGCCTCGGGACCGTCCGAGGGCCGGGCTTTGGCGCCCCCTTTTCGGGCCCCTGCCGCGTGCTGGTGGGCACGGACAATCGTTGAGTCGACCGAGACCAGCCACTCGATGTCGCCGGCAGCGTCGGCCCTCGCCTGGGCGGCCCGCAGCATCCGGTCGAACGTGCCGTCCGCCGCCCAGCGGCGGAAACGCGTGTGGAGGCTGGTCCACGGACCGTATCGCTCGGGCACGTCCCGCCAGGGGACACCGGTGCGGAACTTCCACACGATCCCGTTCAGGACCGTCCGGTCGTCCAGCCGGGGCCGCCCCAGCGCAGGCCGGGGCAGCAACGGGCGTATCAGATCCCACTCGGCATCGGACAGTTCATGGCGACGTATCACCACACCATGATCCACAATCCAAGATCACTTTGACGACAGGCTCTAG
>NZ_DF968488.1:0-2370 GCF_001270025.1 Streptomyces azureus
GCCAACGCCTGTTCCACACCGTGCACGACGGACAGATGGCGGTCGGCCCGCCCGAACGCCGTGTACACCCACGGCCGGCTGAGGGCCTGCGCGGCATCGCCGGGCAGCACCACGACCACCGCGGGCCACCGGCTCCCCACCGCCTGGTGCGCGGTGAGCGCCCAGCCGTGCCGCACGGACTGCTCCACCCGCTCCTTCGGCACGACGACGTCCTCGCTCTCGCACGACAGGTGCAGCCCCTCGGCATCCGCCTTCACCACGCGGCCCGGCAGCGCACGGCCCGGCACGGGGGAGTAGACGATCCGGTCACCGGGGTCGAAGCCGCCGAAGCGGCCCGGGCCCGGATTGAGCCGCTCCTTCAACGCCGCGTTGAGCGCACGCGTGCCGACGGCGCCGCCGTGCCCCGGTGTGATCACCTGCGTCTCCTCGGCCGGAACGCCGATCGCCCGCGGCACCGAGTCCACGACGAGTTGCACCGTCCGGTGCACGGCCTCACCCGCGTCCCGCACCGGCACGATCACGACCTCCTTGCCGGGAGCCTCGACCTGGTTCAGCTCGCCGATGCCGATACCGGAGACCAGCTCGCCCAGCGGCCCGGGACCGGGCTGCCGCGAGGCGACCTGCGGGCAGATCCGCGCCGCGAGCAGATCCGCGAACACCCTGCCCGGACCCACGGACCACAGCACCCCCGGGTCCCCGGCCAGCACCAGCCGCGCCCCGTCCGGCAGCGACTCCGTCAGCAGCGCGGCCGTCTCGACATCCAGCTGCGGCGCGTCGAGTACTACCAGCAGATCGAGATCCAGCGCCCCGTCGGCGTCCCGGCCAGGCCCTTCGGCACCGGAGAGCAGTCCGGCGACGGTGGCGACGGGGGAGTGGGCGCCGGGGAACCGAGCGTCGGTGGACGGGGTGCCGGACGCGGTCTCGGACCGGTGCAGCAGGGCCGTGAAGCGGGTGCGGCCGATCGGGCCGTGGGTGGCGGCCCAGGCGCGCAGGCCGAGTGTGTGCGCGGCGGTCAGCAGTGCCGCGGGCTCGGTCAGGGAGGCCTCGCCGCCGGTGTGCAGCACCAGGCCATGAGCGGCGACCGCGCGGAGCAGCTCACCCGTCGAACCCTGGGCCGCGGCGGCGACCCGCTCCCAGTCCTCGGCCGGACCGTCCTGCTTGGGCACCGAGTTCACCAGCCGGGCCAAGCCGTCGGCCAGGCTCTCCTCCGCGAGCGCGTACCGCTCGAGGCCGACCAGGACACGGACCGGACGCTCCTCGTCCTCGTCCGTGCCCTCCTCCTCGACCGGGGCCGGCGCGCCACCGGTCTCCTCCAGGGCGTCCTGGAAGACCAGCGCGTCGCCCTCCGCGATCGCGTCCTGCACGGCGCTGTCGGGGTTCGGCACGGCCCGCTGGGCCAGGGCCGCGAGGAGCGTCGGCATCTCCAGCGCGGTATGCCCGGCCAGCGCGGCCTGCTCCAGGAGCCAGACGGTGACAGCCCGGCCCCGCCGCTCGTCGTCCGGACCGCACTCGGAGCCGAGCAGGGCCCGCGCGAACCCGTCGGCCTGTTCGGGCCGCACGCCGGCGACCCGCAGCAACTGCCAGGGGTCCGCGCGCAGCAGTTCGTCCGCGCCCTCGCCCAGTGCCGCGGCCGCCTGCGGCGCGAGCACCTCGGGGGCACCGCCCGCGCTGAGCACCTGCCGTACGGCCTGCACCGCCGACGGCGCGGGAGCAGTTGACGCGGCGGCGGCCTCGGCGGCCACCGGCTGCGGCCGTCGTACCGGCTCCGGGGCGGAGCGCCGGGGGGCGGGCTCGGGCCCTTCGAACACCATGGCGACCGGCTTCTCGCCGCTCTCCACGGCCCGCACGGCCGCGAGCAGATCGGCGGCCTTGCCGCTCAGCTTGGTGCCGGCCTCGATCGGCGTCTTCTTCTCGGCCTTGCGCTGCTCGATACGCTCCCGCTCAGCGCGCTGGGCCCGCAGCTCGGCCTCGGCCGCGGGCGCCTCGCCGGAGGCGGCTGCGTCCCCTGCGGTCCCCTCGGCTGCGGGCGCCTCGCCGGAGGCGGCTGCGTCCCCTTCGGCCCCCTCGGTCTCCGCACCACCGGTCGGCGCCCCCGGCTCGGCGTCCTCCGTGGTCTCCGGCTCCGTGCTCACAGCGTGCTCCAGTCGTGATCGGGATAGCGGTGCACAGGCGCCGACACGTCGTCGAGCGCCCGGCAGATCTCGTCAGGAAGACTAAGGGTCTCCACTGACAATGCCGCCGTGAGCTGCTGCGCGTTGCGCGCGCCGACGATGGGCGCGGTCACGCCCGGCCGGTCGCGGACCCAGGCCAGCGCCACCTGGAGCGGCGTCACCGCGAGACCGTCGGCCGCGGTCGTCACGGCGTCCACGA
>NZ_DF968488.1:2380-2476 GCF_001270025.1 Streptomyces azureus
GCGGTCCCCTCGGCTGCGGGCACCTCGCCGGAGGCGGCTGCGTCCCCTGCGGTCCCCTCGGCTGCGGGCGCCTCGCCGGAGGCGGCTGCGTCCCCT
>NZ_DF968489.1:0-256 GCF_001270025.1 Streptomyces azureus
AGCCGCCGCCGAGCAGGAACAGGCCCGGCAAAAAGGGGTCGCAAAGCGGAACAGAACGGGCGTGACGGTGGAAACGAGCCCGAGCGGACCGAACGCCGACGCGTCCGCCGCCGACGCAGGCTTCGCCTGAAGGAAGCCCTGCTCGGCAGGTCCCGTGGTGGACTGACCAGCAAGATTCACCTCGCTGTCGACCGCAGGCGTCGACCTTTGTCGTTCGTCCTGACAGCCGGGCAGGCCGCGGACAGCCCGCAGTTCG
>NZ_DF968490.1:0-907 GCF_001270025.1 Streptomyces azureus
CCCGTACCCCACCTCCAAGGCTCCACAGAGGGGTCCCTGAGCTGGTCACCCTACTAGTTCCCGGTGACGGAGCGGCACCCTCCGGCGGCGCGCTGTGCACGCGCCGACGCATAGAGACATACGGCGGCGGCGGTGGCGAGGTTCAGGCTCTCGGCCTTCCCGTGGATCGGGACGCGGACGACGGCGTCCGTGAGGGCGCGGGTCTCCTCCGGGAGGCCCCAGGCCTCGTTCCCGAAGACCCAGGCGGTGGGCCCGCCCATGGTGCCCTTGTCGAGCTCGTCGTCGAGGTCGCGGTCGCCCGCCCCGTCGGCGGCGAGGACCCGGACACCGGCGGCCCGCAGCCCTTCGACCGCCTCCTCCACGGGGACGCCGACGGCGACGGGCAGGTGGAACAGGGAGCCGACGGAGGCGCGGACGGCCTTGGGGTTGTACACGTCGACGGAGGCGTCGGTCAGGACGACGGCCTCGGCACCGGCGGCGTCGGCGCAGCGCAGCACGGTCCCGGCGTTGCCGGGGTCACGGACGTTGGCGAGGAGGGCGACGAGCCGGGGGCGTGCGGCGAGGACGTCCTCGAAGGGCGTGTCCAGGAACCGGCAGACGCCGACGAGGCCCTGCGGGGTGACGGTGGTGGAGATGTCGGCGATGACCTGCTCGGAGGCGAGGTGCACCCGGGCGCCGGCGTCCCGGGCCTCCCCCACGATGTCGGCGTACCGCTCGGCGGCCTCCAGCGTGGCGAACAGTTCCACGAGCGTGGCCGCGTCCCCGACCCGGTGCCCGGCCGCCTCCCGGACCGCCTGCGGCCCCTCCGCGAGGAACAGCCGCTCCTTCCCCCGGAAGTTCCGCTTCGCCAGCCGCCGCGCGGCGGCGACGCGGGGGGAACGGGGGGAGATGAGCTCGGGGGTGGCGG
>NZ_DF968491.1:0-4626 GCF_001270025.1 Streptomyces azureus
GTTGGCCAGGAGGCCCGGCCCCTGGGGCTTCACCCCAGACCCCGGCGGGGGCTGCGTCCGCTGCTCCCCCCGGCGGCGCTTCGCCCCAGCGCACCCGGTGGGGTGCCGAGGCACCCCGGCGGGCTGCCGAGTCTGTTCCGCAGGAGAGGCAAACGGCCAGCCGGCCGACGCGGCGGTGCCGCGTCGGCCGGCCAGGGCGCCGTGGTTGTTACACCCGCGGCTTCTCGCGCATCTCGTACGTCGCGATGACGTCGTCGACCTTGATGTCGTTGAAGTTGCCGAGGTTGATACCGCCCTCGAACCCTTCGCGGATCTCGGTGACGTCGTCCTTGAAGCGACGCAGACCCTCGATGTTGAGGTTCTCCGCGATGACCTTGCCGTCGCGCAGGAGTCGCGCCTTGGTGTTGCGCCTGACCTCGCCGGAGCGGATGAGCACACCCGCGATGTTGCCCAGCTTGGACGAGCGGAAGACCTCGCGGATCTCCGCCGTGCCCAGCTCGACCTCTTCGTACTCCGGCTTGAGCATGCCCTTGAGGGCCGCCTCGATCTCCTCGATCGCCTGGTAGATGACCGAGTAGTAGCGGACGTCCACACCCTCGCGCTCGGCCATCTGCTGCGCACGCCCGGCGGCGCGCACGTTGAAGCCGATCACGATGGCGTCCGAGCCCATCGCCAGGTCGATGTCGGACTCCGTGACCGCACCGACGCCGCGGTGCAGGACGCGGATGTCGACCTCTTCGCCGACGTCGAGCTGGAGCAGGGAGGACTCGAGTGCCTCGACGGAACCAGAAGCGTCACCCTTGATGATCAGGTTCAGCTGCTGGACCTCGCCGGCCTTCAGCACCTTGTCCAGGTCCTCCAGCGACACACGGCGCGTGCGCTTCGCGAAGGCCGCGTTGCGCTCGCGCGCCGCACGCTTCTCCGCGATCTGACGGGCCGTACGGTCCTCGTCGACGACGAGGAAGTTGTCGCCCGCACCCGGGACGTTGGTCAGGCCCAGGACCTGCACCGGCGTCGACGGACCCGCCTCGGTGACGAGGTTGCCGTTGTCGTCGTGCATCGCCCGGACTCGGCCGTACGCGTCGCCGACCACCATGGTGTCGCCGACCCGCAGCGTGCCGCGCTGGACGAGGACCGTCGACACGGCACCGCGGCCGCGGTCGAGACGGGACTCGATCGCGATGCCCTGCGCGTCCTGGTGCGGGTTGGCCCGCAGGTCGAGCGAGGCGTCGGCCGTGAGGATCACGGCCTCCAGCAGGGAGTCGATGTGCAGACCCTGCTTGGCGGAGATGTCGACGAACATCGTCTCGCCGCCGTACTCCTCGGCCACCAGCCCGTACTCGGTGAGCTGACCGCGCACCTTGGTCGGGTCGGCGCCCTCGACGTCGATCTTGTTGACCGCGACGACGATCGGGACGTCGGCCGCCTTGGCGTGGTTGAGCGCCTCGACCGTCTGCGGCATGACGCCGTCGTTGGCCGCGACGACCAGGATCGCGATGTCGGTCGACCGCGCACCACGGGCACGCATGGCGGTGAACGCCTCGTGACCCGGGGTGTCGATGAAGGTGATCTTGCGCTCTTCGTCGTTGACCTCGGTCGCGACCTGGTAGGCACCGATGTGCTGGGTGATGCCGCCGGCCTCGCCCGCGATGACGTTCGTCTTGCGGATGGCGTCGAGCAGTCGGGTCTTACCGTGGTCGACGTGACCCATGACGGTGACGACCGGCGGGCGGACCACCAGGTCCTCCTCGTCGCCCTCGTCCTCGCCGAACTCGATGTCGAAGGACTCCAGGAGCTCGCGGTCCTCCTCCTCCGGGCTGACGATCTGAACCGTGTAGTTCATCTCGTCGGCGAGAAGCTGGAGCGTCTCGTCGGAGACGGACTGCGTGGCCGTGACCATCTCGCCGAGGTTCATCATGACCGCGACGAGCGACGCCGGGTTGGCGTTGATCTTCTCCGCGAAGTCGGTGAGCGACGCACCGCGCGACAGGCGAACGGTCTCGCCGTTGCCGCGAGGCAGCATCACGCCGCCGACCGACGGGGCCTGCATGGCCTCGTACTCCTGGCGCCTCTGCCGCTTCGACTTGCGACCGCGACGCGCGGGACCACCGGGACGACCGAAGGCGCCCTGCGTGCCACCACGGCCACCGGGACCACCGGGACGACCGCCGAAGCCGGGACGACCGCCGCCACCGGGACCACCCGGACGGCCGACGAAACCGCCGCCACCGCCACCGGGACCACCGGGACGACCGGCGAAACCGCCGCCACCGCCACCGGGACGGCCGGCGAAGCCGCCGCCACCCGGACGACCGCCGCCGCCACCACCGGGACGGCCACCGCCACCGGGACCGCGGCCGCCGGGGCCACCGCCACCGGGACGCGGACCGGCAGCCGGACGCTGCGGCATCATGCCGGGGTTCGGACGCGGACCGCCGGGACCGCCGCCGGGACGCGGACCGCCGCCCTGCGGACGGGGCATGCCGCCCGGCGTGGGGCGCTGGCCGCCCGGAGCCTGCGGACGGGGACCGCCGCCGGCACCCTGCGGACGGGGACCGCCCTGGCCCTGGCCCTGCGGACGCGGGGCGCCGCCGGGGGCACCGGGGCCGCCCGGACGCGGGGCACCGCCCGGACGGGGCGCCTGCGGGCGCGCCATGCCGGTGGAGCCACCAGAAGTGAACGGGTTGTTGCCCGGACGGGGACCCGCCGGACGGGCACCGGGACGCGGGGCGCCGCCACCCGGACGCGAGGCGCCGGGACGGTCGCCACGGTCACCACGGTCACCACGACCCTGGCCACCCTGGCCGGAACCACCCGGACGCGGAGCACCCGGACGCGGCGACTGGCCGGCCGGACGCGGGGCGCCCGGACGCGGACCGGAGCCCTGGGAGGAGGCCGGCGCGGCGGGAGCCGACGGCGGTGCCGTGAACTCGGGCGCGGTCGGAGCCGGGGACGCCGGGGCGGGCCGCGGCGCGGGCTTCGGGCCCGGGGTGGGACGGGGGCCGGGAGTGGCCGGCGCGGCGGGAGCCGCGGGCTTCTCGGCGGCTGCCGGCTTGGGGGCCGGCGGGCGCGGGGCGGCCGGACGGGCAGCCTGCGCCGGGGAGGGGGCTGCCGGCTTCGCCGGGGCAGCCTTGCGGGCGGGGGCGGACTTGCCGCCTCCGTTGCCCTGCTGGAGGGCGTCCGTCAGCTTGCGTACAACGGGCGCTTCGATGGTCGAAGACGCCGAACGGACGAATTCACCGAGCTCCTGGAGCTTGGCCATGACGACCTTGCTCTCGACACCGAACTCCTTGGCGAGTTCGTAGACCCGGACCTTAGCCACTTCGCTCCTTTGAGGTCCGGGTGAAGCCGGACCGTCGCTAGTTCATGGGCGTACTCATCGCGTACTCATCGAGTGCTCATCGCAATCTCGACCTGCTTTCGACTCGCGAGGTACCTAGACCGCACGGGGGGTTCCGTGCGGCACGTTCTTACCGTGTTGCCTGATCGGCAACTGTTGTCTGCTCGACGTATCGACGCAACGCCTTTATGTCGAGCGCTCCCGGGGCGCGCAGTGCCCTCGTGAACGCCCGGCGGCGAACCGCCTGGTCAAGACAGACCGGTGTGGGATGCACATACGCACCCCGGCCGGGCAGCGTACCGCGTGGATCAGGGGCGCATGCACCTTCGATCAACACGACCCGCAGCAGATCGGCCTTGGCCACTCGCTCCCGACACCCCACACAGGTGCGTTCAGGGCACACTCGGGTGCGCGTCCGGCCAGACACCGTTAAGTCTACCTCCCCGTAGGCGCCTCACCCCTTTGGGGCAGGATTCGAACAGTTGCCGCGCCCGAACCTGTCGTGATCTGAACGACCCGCGGCCTGGATCTATTCCCCGGTCCGGTCGTCCCCGGCCGGTTCCGTGTCCGGCCGGATGTCGATCCGCCAGCCGGTCAGCCGGGCCGCGAGGCGGGCGTTCTGCCCTTCCTTGCCGATGGCCAGGGAGAGCTGGTAGTCGGGCACGGTGACACGGGCCGACCGGGTCGCCATGTCCACGATCTCCACCTTGGAGACGCGGGCCGGGGACAGCGCGTTCGCCACCATCTCGGCCGGGTCGTCCGACCAGTCGACGATGTCGATCTTCTCACCGTTCAGCTCGCCCATCACGTTGCGCACGCGACCGCCCATGGGGCCGATGCAGGCGCCCTTGGCGTTCAGGCCGGACCGGGTGGACCGTACGGCGATCTTCGTGCGGTGACCGGCCTCACGGGCGATCGCGGAGATCTCCACGGACCCGTCGGCGATCTCCGGCACCTCCAGGGCGAAGAGCTTCTTCACCAGGTTCGGGTGCGTCCGGGACAGCGTCACGGACGGGCCGCGGACGCCCTTGGCCACCCGGACGACGTACGACCGCAGCCGCAGGCCGTGCGGGTACGTCTCGCCCGGCACCTGCTCCTGCACCGGCAGGATGGCCTCGAGCTTGCCGATGTCGACGAGCACGTTCTTCGGGTCGCGGCCCTGCTGGACCACGCCGGTGACGATGTCGCCCTCACGGCCGGCGTACTCGCCGAGCGTCGCGTCGTCCTCGGCGTCGCGCAGACGCTGCAGGATGACCTGCTTGGCCGTGGTGGCGGCGATACGGCCG
>NZ_DF968492.1:0-7207 GCF_001270025.1 Streptomyces azureus
GGACGGCCTCGCGATCCCGGTCGGCAAGGACAGCGCCAAGTCCACGCTCACGGTCTGGGAGGACTTCCGCTGCCCGGCCTGCAAGTCCTTCGAGACGGCGTACCGGCCGGTGATCCACGAGCTGACGAACGCCGGCCAGCTGAAGGCCGAGTACCACCTGGTCACCCTCATCGACGGCAACATGGGCGGCAGCGGCTCCCGCAACGCGGCCAACGCCGCGGCCTGCGCCCAGGACGCCGGGA
This sequence comes from Streptomyces azureus, assembly GCF_001270025.1. Lineage (NCBI taxonomy): Bacteria > Bacillati > Actinomycetota > Actinomycetes > Kitasatosporales > Streptomycetaceae > Streptomyces > Streptomyces azureus. The sequence continues at coordinate 243 of NZ_DF968492.1, forward strand.
AGTTCCCCGCCTACCACGACGTGCTCTTCGACAACCAGCCCCAGGAGGTCGACGACGCCTACGCCAGGAACGACAAGCTGATCGAGCTGGCCGGCAAGGTCGACGGCCTGGACACCCCCGCCTTCCGCAAGTGCGTCGAGGACGGCACGCACAACAGCTGGGTCGCCAAGTCCCACCAGGCCTTCAACAAGGGCGGCTTCTCGGGCACGCCGACCGTGCTGTTCGACGGCAAGAACATCTACCAGGACCGGACGATGACCCCGGCGAAGCTGAAGCAGATGGTGCAGGAGCGGAACAAGAGGTAAAGGCTTTTCTCACGCGCCCGTTATGGACCCGTAGCCGGGCTGCCTGCCGCGGCCCCGGTCCGGCACGGTAGCGTCGACCTTGCCATGGAACTTGCCTTCATTCCCAGCCCGTCACGCGGGGTGCTGTACCTCGGCCCCATTCCGCTGCGCGGCTACGCGTTCTGCATCATCATCGGCGTCTTCGTTGCCGTCTGGCTCAGCAACAAGCGCTGGATCGCCCGGGGCGGGCGGGCCGGCACGGTGGCCGACATCGCTGTCTGGGCCGTGCCCTTCGGCCTCGTCGGCGGCCGGCTCTACCACGTGATCACGGATTACGAGCTGTACTTCAGCGAGGGCCGTGACTGGGTGGACGCCTTCAAGATCTGGGAGGGCGGCCTCGGCATCTGGGGCGCCATCGCGCTGGGCGCGCTGGGCGCCTGGATCGGCTGCCGCCGCCGGGGCATCCCGATGCCGGCGTACGCCGACGCCGTCGCGCCGGGCATCGCCCTCGCCCAGGCGATCGGCCGCTGGGGCAACTGGTTCAACCAGGAGTTGTACGGCAAGCCCACCGACCTGCCGTGGGCCCTGGAGATCACGTCCTCCGCGGACGGGCGGGTGCCGGGCACGTACCACCCGACGTTCCTGTACGAGTCGCTCTGGTGCATCGGCGTCGCGTTCCTGGTCATCTGGGCGGACCGCCGCTTCCGGCTGGGACACGGCCGGGCGTTCGCGCTGTACGTCGCCGCGTACTGCACGGGCCGGGCGTGGATCGAGTACATGCGCGTCGACGACGCCCACCACATCCTGGGCCTCCGGCTGAACGTGTGGACCGCGATGTTCGTCTTCCTGCTCGCGGTCACCTACCTCGTGGTGTCGTCGAAGAAGCGGCCGGGCCGGGAAGCCGTGGTGGAGCCGGGCGCGGAGGCCTCCGGCGGTGAAACCGACGGCGACGACGAGTCCGCCGGCGACGGCAGGGAAGACGAGGCCAAGGCCGACGACGAGGCCAGTGACGAGGCCGGGTCGGCGAAGAGGACCTGACCGTCTGCCGTACGTGACCGAGGGCGCCCGGCCCGCGGCGGTAGCCGCATATGTCAGCCGGCGCCCTCGGCGTTTCCCGGGTGGGGGAGCGTCAGCGGCGGCGTGCCAGGGACAGGGTGCGATGGGCCGCCGTCACCACCGCCGTGTCGATGAAGCGGCCGTCCGGGAGGGCCTGGGCGCCCGGCTGCGCAGCCGCGGCCTTGACGATCGTCTCCGCCTGCTCGCTCTCCTCTGCGGTGGGGAGGAAGGCCCGCTCGATGACCGGGAGCTGGCGGGGGTGGATCGCGGCCCGGCCCAGGAAGCCCAGGGCGCGGCCATGGGCGCAGGATGCGGCCAGCCCTTCCAGGTCGCGGACGTCCGGGTGGACCGACTGCGCCGGCGGGGGCAGGCCCGCGGCCCGGGCGGCCACGATCACCCGGGAGCGGGACCAGTCGAGCCCAGCGTCGTCCCCTACGCCCAGGTCGGCCCGTAGGTCCGCCTCCCCGAGCGCGATGCCCCGCAGGGACGGGTGGGCCGTGGCGACGGCGTACGCCTGTTCCACGCCGAGGGCCGTCTCCAGGAGGGCGTAAAGGGGCCGCCCCGTGGGGACGGCGTGCTGTGCGATCCGGACGACCTCGGCGGGTGAGGTGATCTTGGGGAGCCGCAGGGCGCAGAGGCCGGGAGCCGGGGCCACGGCGGCGAGGTCCTGCCCGGCCCAGGGGCTGTCCAGGGCGTTGACGCGGACGTGGACCGGGACCGGCGGCAGCTCGGCGAGCAGCTCGGCGGTGGCGGCCCGGGCGTACGCCTTCCGGTCGGGGGCGACCGCGTCCTCCAGGTCGACGACGACGATGTCGGCGCCGGAGGTGAGGGCCTTGGCCACCACAGGGGGGCGGTCGCCCGGGGCGTAGAGCCAGGTGAGCGGGAAGGCCGTCACAGGGCGCCCTCCGCGCGCAGCGCCGTGAGGTCGGCCGGGGACAGGCCCAGTTCGGTGAGGACCTCGTCGGTGTCGGCGCCGTGCGGGCGGCCGGCCCAGCGGATCGCGCCGGGCGTGGCGGAGAGCCGGAAGAGGACGTTCTGCATGCGCAGGGGGCCCAGCTCCGGGTCGTCGACGGTGGTGATGGTGTTCAGGGCCCGGTACTGCGGGTCCGCCATCACGTCGCGCACGTCCTGGACCGGGGCCACGGCCGCCTCGGCCTTGTCGAAGGCCGCCAGGACGTCCGTGCGGGTGCGTGCGGCGATCCAGGAGCCGACCGCCTCGTCCAGGACGTCGGCGTGACGGGCGCGGTCGGCGCCCGTGGCGAACCACGGCTCGTCGATCAGTTCCGGGCGGCCCACCAGGTGCATCACGCGTTCCGCGACCGACTGGGCCGATGTCGAGATGGCGACCCAGGTGCCGTCCGCGGTGCGGTAGACCCCGCGCGGGGCGTTGTTGGGGGAGCGGTTGCCGGTGCGGGGCTGGACGTGGCCGAGCTGGTCGTACCAGAGGGGCTGGGGGCCGAGCGCGGCCAGGATCGGTTCGATCAGGGCCATGTCGACGACCTGGCCCTCGTCGGTGCGGTCGCGCGCGGCGAGCGCCGTCAGCACGGCGTACGCCGTCGTCAGGCCCGCGATGGAGTCGGCCAGGCCGAACGGCGGGAGCGTCGGGGGCGCGTCCGGTTCGCCGGTGATCGCGGCGAAGCCGCTCATCGCCTCGGCGAGGGTGCCGAAGCCGGGGCGGTGGGCGTAGGGGCCGAACTGGCCGAAGCCGGTGACGCGGGCCAGGACCAGGCGGGGGTTGGCGGCCGACAGCTCCGGCCAGCCCAGGTCCCACTTCTCCAGGGTGCCGGGGCGGAAGTTCTCGATGATCACGTCGGCGCCGGCGGCGAGGCGCAGGAGGGTGGTGCGGCCGCCGGGCTTCGACAGGTCGAGGGTGATGGTGCGCTTGTTGCGGCCGAGCATCTTCCACCACAGGCCCACGCCGTCCTTCGACGGGCCGTGGCCGCGGGACGGGTCCGGTTTCGACGGGTGCTCCACCTTGACGACCTCCGCGCCGAAGTCGCCGAGCATGGTGGCGGCGAGCGGGCCGGCGAAGAGCGTGGCGAGGTCCAGGACGCGGAGGCCGGTGAGGGGCGCGGTCATGAGCGGTGGGTCTCCCGGTGTGTGAGGTGGGCGAGGGTGTCGAAGCCGATGCCGTTGAAGTCGCCGATGGAGGTGGACAGGCGGTTCTTCAGGGGGGCCGTCCAGCGGTCGGGCAGGGCCGCGGGGTCCTTGGCCAGCAGGCCGGCGATGCTGCCGGCGGTCGCGCCGTTGGAGTCGGTGTCCCAGCCGCCGCTCACGGCGCGGCAGATCGAGCCGGAGAAGTCGCCGTCGGCGTGGGTGAGGGCGGCGGCGATGAGGGCGGTGTTGGGGACGGCGTGCACCCAGTGGTGGGTGGGGGAGTGGGTGGCGTGGAGTTCGTCGACGACCGTGTCGAAGTCGTCGTGTTCCCGGGCAAGTTGGATGGCGTGGTGGACGGCTCGGGCGAGGCGGGAGCGGGGCGGGACGACGGTGAGGCCGGTGCGCAGGCAGGTGTGGACGTCGTGTTCGCCTGTCGCGGCCTTCGCGATGGTGGCCGCCGTGAACATCGCCGCGTAGACGCCGTTGGCGGTGTGGGTGAGGGTGGCGTCGCGGTGGGCCTGTTCCGCGGCGGCGGCCGGTTCGCCGGGGTTGGTCCAGCCGTGGACGTCGGCGCGGATCAGGGCGCCGATCCATTCGCGGAACGGGTTGCGGTGGCGGGCGGTGTGCGGGGGTTCCAGGCCGGTGAGGAGGTTGCGGTAGGAGATGCGTTCGGCGGTGAAGGTGCGGCCGGCGGGGAGTTCGTCGAGCCAGGTGCGGGCCACGTCCGTGGTGGTGAAGGTTCTGCCGTGGCGTTGGAGGACGAGGAGGTTGAGGAGGGGGTAGTTGAGGTCGTCGTCCTCGGGCATGCCGTCGATGTTTTCGGCCAGGGAGGTTTTTGCCGAGCGGCGGTTCCAGGGGTGTGCGGTGAGGAGTTCTTCGGGGACGCCTCGGGCTGTGAAGTAGGTGGTGAGGGGCCAGTTGCCGGTGGATTTGGCCAGTTGGCGGATGGCTTCCAGGGGGAGCTTTTCTACTGGTTTGCCCAGGAGGCAGCCGACGGCTCGGCCGAGCCAGGCGGATTCCAGGTGCTGGTCGGGTGTGGCTGGGGTCTGGGTTGGGGCGCTCACCCGCGCTGGCGGGGTGCCGCTGCGTCCACCCTCCCCCACTCTCGGCTTCGCTGGAGCGGGGGGACCCCCATCGCCCCAGCGGCACGACTGCCCGCAGCTAGGTGGCCATTCTGGGCATAGCGACCTGATCTTCTCCAGGTCCGTTGGTTCGTCGTCCGCCAAGGCGCTGGGGAGGTCCGCCAGTTCGTCCAGGAGGTCTTCTGCCAGTTGGCGCAGGTAGCGGGACGCCGGAGTCGGGGACGCGCCTGCGGTGCGGGGGGCCTCTGGGCCGCCCGCCGAGCGCCAGCGGGCCGCGATTGCTTTTGGTTCGCGGCCGTCCTGGGTCGCCTGGCGGAGTTCGTGGCCGAGCAGGTCCTCCGGCTGGACCCAGGTCAGGCGGAGCATTCCGGGCCTCCGAGGGATGCGAAGGCCTGTTCGTGGGTGCGGCGGCGGGAGGTGTCTCGGGTGAAGATCTCGCGGGTCACGGCCGTGAGGGCCGCGGCCGGTTCCCAGAGGTCCAGGCGGCTGGCCTCCGCGACCGTCTTGGCCCAGTCCTGGGGGATCGGCGAGCCGAGGGCGCCGGCCAGGGCGCCGGCCATCGTGGCGATGGAGTCGCAGTCGCGGCCGTAGTTCACGGCGCCCAGGACCGCGTGCCGGTAGTCGCCCTGGGCCACGAGCAACATGCCCAGGGCTACGGGGAGTTCCTCGATCGCGTGGAGGCGGGAGGGGCGGCGGGCGCCGAGGGAGGGGGCGCGGTAGTCGGGGCCGACCGTGTCGTAGGGGGCGACCGCCTCGCGCAGGGGGCTCAGTGCCGACTCGAAGTCCGTGTGGCGGGAGGCCTCCGCGCAGACCCGCTCGATGGCGGTGCGCGTGCCGTCCTTCGCCAGGGACAGGCAGGTCGAGACGACCGAGTCCGGGGTGGCTCCCGGGGTGCACGCCGCCGCGACCGCCGCCGCCAGGACGCCCGCCGCTTCACGGCCGTACGACGACTGGTGCGCGCCGGCGATGTCGAGGGCCTCGGCGTAGGCCGCCTGCGGGTTGGCGGCGTTGACCAGGCCGACCGGGGACATGTACATCGCCGCACCGCAGTTGACGATGTTGCCGGTGCCGGCCTCGCGCGGGTCGGCGTGGCCGTAGTGGATCCTCGTCACCAGCCATTTCTCCGCCAGGAAGATGCGGTGCAGGGGGAGTGCCTCGGTCTCCAGTTCCGGGATCCAGCGCGTCTCGGTCATCAGGTCGGGGACGAGGTGGTCGGCGATGGCGTAGGCGTCGAGGTGGTCGCGGACCCGGGCGTAGACGCGGATCAGGGCGTGCGTCATCAAGGTGTCGTCGGTGACGTGGCCGTCGCCCTTGTGGTACGGGGCGAGGGGGCGTGCCGTGCGCCAGGCCTCGCCGTGCCAGGGGCCGACGATGCCGTGGACGCGGCCGCCGTGGTGTTCCAGGATCTGCTCGGGCGAGTAGCCCTCGACGGGGCCGCCGAGGGCGTCGCCGACGGCGGCTCCGACCAGGGATCCGGTGATCCGTTCGTCCAGTGTGGCGTTTTGGTGTGGTTTGGGCTTCATGGCCGCATCATCCACCGGGGCGCGGCGGTTGTGCGGCTTCCAGGAGTTCGGCGAGTTCCACGAGGTCCGTGCCGGTGAGGCGGGGGAGGACGCAGCCGGAGAGGGTGCGGCAGGTCTCCCGCCAGGAGGCGGGGATCGAGGCGCCCCCGCCCAGCGCGCCGGTGAGGGCGCCCGCCAGGGCCGGGGCGGAGTCCGCGACGCGGGACAGGCAGGCCGCGGCGGGGATCGCCTCCGCGATGCGACCGCGCGCGGCTGTGGCCAGGGCGAGCGCGACCGGGACCGTTTCGGCGGCGGCGATGCCGTAGCTGTAGACGTGGTCGACGATCTGGTGTTCCAGGGGTGGGACCAGGGCGAAGGCGTTGTCCGCGTCAGCGGCGAGGTGCAGTGCGTGCCGGGCGTTGCGGCCGATCTCCGTCTCCTCGGGGAGTTCGGCGAGGGCCGCCGTGACGCAGGCGTCGATGTCCGCGCCGGCCAGGGCGAGAGCGAGCGCCGCCGCCATGGCGCGGGCGCCGTGTACGCCGTCGCCGTCCTGGGTGTAGCGGGCGTCGAACTCGGCGAGGTCGGCGGCGCGCCGCGGGTCGCCGGGGTGGGCCACGGCCAGGACGCACGCCCGTACGCAGGCCGCGTCGTCGAAGTAGTGGGGGTTGTCGTGGCCGGTGGCGGGCGGGCGCAGGCCGGTGGCGAGGTTGCCGAGGCCGGCGCGGACGGAGATGCGGGCGCGCAGGGGGAGGACGGCGGACTCGATCTCGGGGGCGCGGTCCGCTGCCGCGGCCACCTCGCCGGCGATGGCGTTCCAGGTCAGGTCGATCGCTGCTCGGGTGCGGCGTTCTCGGCTGAGGTCGTTGAAGGCGGTGTCGTCGCCGGCGCGGAGGAGGGCTTCCGCGGCGAATGCGGCCCATTCGGCGTCGTCCGAGGGGCCCAGG
>NZ_DF968493.1:0-208 GCF_001270025.1 Streptomyces azureus
GTCAGAGGCCAGTACATCAGCGAGTGTCTGATGCTGGTTGCTCATGGGTGGAACGTTGACTATTCGGCCGGGGTCCCGGGTCGGAGGCTGCTAGTACTGCTCGTAAGAGCGTGGAACGCATGATCTTCGGACGGGGGCTGGTCGGGCACGCTGTTGGGTGTCTGAGGGAATGGATTTTTCCTCAGTCGCCGGCCCCAGTGCACTCGGA
>NZ_DF968494.1:0-247 GCF_001270025.1 Streptomyces azureus
CGGCGGCGGACGCGTCGGCGTTCGGTCCGCTCGGGCTCGTTTCCTCCGTCACGCCCGTTCTGTTCCGCATTGCGACCCCTTTTTGCCGGGCCTGTTCCTGCTCGGCGGCGGCTTCCTCGAGAGCCTCCATGACGCTCTTGCCGACGATCAGCCCGGCGGCGTCGTGGTGAGCACGGACAGTCGTGGAGTCCACGCTGACCAGGGATAAGTCGACCTTGCCCTGGCGGGCGGCTTCGGCGATCAGGCC
>NZ_DF968495.1:0-29659 GCF_001270025.1 Streptomyces azureus
AGCGGATAGGCGTAGAAGAGGACGAGGTAGAGGGTCACCGGAGCGAGGAAGGCCCAGGCGGCCCACTGCTGGGAGGCCGGACGGCGTCGTGTCGCGGCACGGGCCGGGGGCGGGGCGGAGACCGCCGCCGTCCCGATCGGGGTCCGCACGGGCCGGTGGCCCGGCGGACGTGCCGTCTGCTTCATCGGACCCATGTCACTTGACCGCGGCCTGCGCCGACGTCAGCGCGTCCTCGGGCGACTTCGACCCGCTGAGAGCGGACTGGACCGCCTTCCACAACTGCTCCGAGATCTTCGGGTACTTGGTGCCGAGGTCGCCGCTGGTGCGCCCCTTGGCCGACTTGACCGCGTCGACCCAGGCCTTCAGCTCGGGGTTCGCCGCCACCTGCTTGTTCTGGACCTCGCTCGTGGGGGCGACGTAGGACAGGGTGGTGTCGGTGTCGTACAGGTTCTGGGTGCTGGTCAGGCAGGTCGCCAGCTTCTGCGAGGTGGTGTAGCGGCCGGTGTCGTCCTGGACCGGGAGGGTGACGAACTCGCCGCCGGTCGGGGCGGCGGCGTTGCCCCCGTCGGAGCCCGGGATCGGCAGGACGCCGTACTCGAAGCCGGCCTTCTCGGCGTTCGCGAGCTGCCAGGTGCCGTTCTCGGCGAAGGCGTAGTCGCCGCCGGCGAACTCCTGCCAGCTGGTCGTCTGGGTGTTGTTGATCACCGAGTTGGGGGCGTAGCCCTGCTTCAGCCAGTCCTGCCACAGCGACAGCGCGGAGACGGCCTCATCCGAGTCGAGTTCGGTGAGCTTGGCGCCGGAGCCCCAGAACCAGGGCAGGAACTGGAAGCTGCCCTCCTCGGTGCCGATCGCCGAGAACGTGATGCCCTTCTTGCCGGCCTTCTTGACCTTGGCCAGCGCCGCCGTCAGCGACTTCCAGTCCTTGACCGAGGCGATGTCCACCCCGGCCTCCTTCAGCACCTTCTTGTTGTAGTACAGGGCGAGGGTGTTGGCGCCGATCGGCGTGCCGTAGGTCTTGCCGCCCGACTGGCCGGCCGCGAGCAGGTTGGGGTCGACCTTGGAGGTGTCGAGCTTGTTGTCGTCGGTCGTGGTGAGCACGCCCGCCTCGGCCAGGGTCGAGACGACGGGGTTGTCGACGATGAGGACGTCCGGGGAGTTGCCCTGCTGGGCCGCGAGCAGCGTCTTGTTGGGAAGGTCGCTGGTGTCGAAGCCGGTCCGCTTGATCTTCACGCCGGCCTGGGTGCCGCACTTGTCCAGCAGCTTCGCCCAGGCCGAGCTCTTGTCGAACTGCGGGTACGGGTCCCAGATCGTGTAGGTGCCGCTGTCGGCGTTCTTGGCGTCGGTGCTGCCCGCGCCGGAGGAACAGGCGGTGCCGACGACGGCGACGACGGTCGACAGGGCCACGGTGGCGAGGAGCCGTCTGGAGGAGCTGTGCATGGCGGGTCCTTCGTTCTCGGCATACGGGTGCCGTGGGAGGGGTGACGAGGGGGTGCGGGTACGCCGAACGGCGCTGGCGTGCCAGTGAGAAGAGTCCGAGGAGGGTTCGGGGATCAGACGTTCGAGGGTCAGGCGGAGGGCGTACCGCCGACGGGCCCGGTGCTCGCCCGCAGGGAGATGGGTGGCGCGAGAAGGTGGTGCCGAGGCGGCGCGCCGGGATGGTCGAGCCGTTCGATGAGCAGGTCGACGGCGAGGTGCCCCATCTCCTCGGCCGGTACGTCCGCCGCGGTGAGCTGCGGGGTCACCGTCTCCGCCCACCGGCCGGCCACGACTCCGGTGACGGAGAAGTCCCGCGGCACATGGCGGCCCGCCTGGGCGAGCCCCCGGTAGAGACCGCCCAGCGCGGCCTCGTTCAGCGTGACCAGGGCCGTGGTCGCCGGATCGTCGTGCAGGATCCGCTCCAGGCACGCCTGGCCGGACGCGGCATCGTCCCCGCAGCAGTACGTCCGCACCGTCAGCCCGCGTTCGGCCGCGGCCTTGGTGAATCCGTCCAGTCCCCGGTGCGCGGACTCGTATCCCGCCCGCAGGAGCTGCTCCGGCCGGTTGACGAAGGCGACCCGGCGGTGACCGAGGTCCGCGAGATGGTGCACGCACGCCGCCGCCAGTGCGGTGTGATCCAGACCGACCCACCAGCCGCTCTCCGGGTGCGCGGTGCGGCCGATGGCGACGGCGGGGAAGTCCAGCTCGGCCAGGTGGTCGACCCGGTCGTCCGCCAGCCTGATCTCCATCAGGATCGCGCCGTCGACCCGTCGCTCCCCCAGCAGCCGCTGGAACGAGCGGTCGCTGTCCACACCGCTCGGGGACAGCAGCACGTCGTAGTCGTGGGCCGCGGCGGCCTCGACGACACTGCCGATGAAGTCCAGCTGCATGCCGGTGTAGTGGTTCCCGGCGGGCGGGAAGACCAGGCCGATCGTGCTGGTCCGGCCGTTGGCCAAGGCGCGGGCGCTGGCGTTGGGCCGGTAGCCCAGCTCGTCGATGACGTCCTGGATCTTCCGGCGGGTCTCGTCCGACACCGGACGCTTGCCGCTCAGCGCGTACGACACGGTGCTCCGCGAGACACCGGCCCGCCGGGCGATCTCACCGATGTTCACGGGGAACTCCTTGCGTGGGCTGTCGAACCGATGGCTGTCGAACCGGTTCGCGTGAAGTGAAGCTAAGAACTGCCCGGGCGGCTGTCAACACCCCGCGCAGCACTTCTTGTGCTGCGGCAGGGGTATTGCTGGTGGATTTCGCCGGTGCTAACTTCCTGCGAACCGGTTCGACGAGCGGCCGTCTCTGCGCGCCACAAAGGGACCACGGACGGGCCGCAGCCCATTTCCCTGCGAGGAGTCGAACCGGTTCGACTCCTGCAGTGCCCGATTCAGCGTCCGAGCAGTCAGCCCCAGCAGTCAGTCCGAGAAGTCAGTCCGAGCAATACGGAAACCACGGAGACCTCAGTGCGACGAAGTAGAACGACTGTGGCCGGAGCCGCGGTGACGGCCACCCTCGCCACCCTCCTGGTCGGCCCTTCCGCAGGAACCGCCGGAGCCGCGGAGCCGGAACGGCTGGTCATCGACCTCGCCACCGACACCGGCGCCTTCCACGGCGGCGCCGCCGGATCGCTGTACGGCGTGTACGGCGACGGCGTGCCGAGCCGCAACCTCATCGAGGGTATGCATCTGCGCACGGTGTCGACGAAGGCGCAGGACGGTCCGCAGCACCCGGGAGCGGACGCGCTGGAGATGCTGCCGCCCTTCGTGGACTCGGGCGGCAAGGACGTCTACATCTACATGACCGACATCTACCGCGGCTTCCCGTACCAGTGGCCGGGCGCGGACGGTCCGGCGCGGCTCGCCGACTTCAAAAAGAAGATCAAGAAGCAGGTCCAGCAGGTCCTGACCATGGGCGAGTACAAGGACAACGTCGTCTACGTGCCCTTCAACGAACCCGAAGGGAACATGTTCGGGACCGGCGAGTGGAGCTACAACAAGGTCTCCTGGCTGAAGGACCCCCAGCACTACTTCGCGGCCTGGAAGGAGGTCTACCACCTCATCAAGGGTCTCGACCCGGACGCCCGCATCGCCGGCCCCAACACCAGCGTCCTCTACAGCCAGGTCAAGGGCTTCCTCCAGTACGCGAAGGCCAACGACGTGGTGCCCGACGTGATGACCTGGCACGAGCTGTCGTCGCCCGCCGCGGTCCGCACGAACGTGGCGAAGTACCGGCAGATGGAGAAGGACGTCGGGGTCGGCCCGCTGCCGATCAACGTCAACGAGTACGGGCACAACTACCACCTGTCCGTGCCCGGCCAGGTCGTCCAGTGGGTCTCCGCCATCGAAGAGTCCAAGATCGACGCCGACCTGGCGTACTGGAACATCGACGGCAACCTCAACGACTCGGCCGTGGAGGCCAACAAGGGCAACGGCCAGTGGTGGCTGTTCAACGCCTACGGGCAGATGTCCGGCCACACGGTCGAGGTGACCGCCCCGCACCCCAACCAGCAGTACACACTCCAGGGCGTGGCCACCCTCGACCAGGACAAGAAGCAGTCCCGGGCCCTCTTCGGCGGCAAGAGCGGCGACGCCGACATCGTCTTCGACCACGTCGACCCGAAGCTGTTCGGGAAGACCGTGCGCGCCACCGTCCAGGAGATCCCCTGGAGCGGTCAGGTCGGCGACTCGGCACAGCCGTTGCGGCTCGCGGACCAGGAGCTGACGGTCGGCGCGGACGGCTCGGTCACGCTGCCGATGACCGGCATGAACGAGATGTCCGCCTACCAGGTCATCCTCTCCCCCGGCGGCAACGGCGGGAAGCCGGCCGCGCCTTCCGTGAGCTGGCGCAGGACGTACGAGGCGGAGAAGGCCACCTACACCGGCAAGGGCTACTCCAGGAACGGCCCCGAGGGCACGCCCTCCGACGTCGGCAAGTTCGCCACGTCGGGCGCCTACAACGTGGGCGGTCTGCGCACCGGCTCCGACGGGGTCCTCGCCTTCGACGTCGAGGTCCCGCAGGACGGCACGTACGACCTGAGTGTCTTCGCCAACTCCTACAACCTGTACGACCTGGTGAAGGAGCAGGGCCCGACCAACGTCTTCCTGCGTGTCGACGGCAAGGACCCGCAGGAGCTGCGGCTGCCGCTGGGCTACAAGTGGGTGGTGTGGGGCCACACCGACACGACGGTGAAGCTGACGGCGGGCAAGCACCGCATCACCCTGGCCGCGCAGGACCCCGACCTCGGGGTCACCAAGGGCGACGCGATCATCGACAAGATCGACCTGTCCTTGCGCGACGAGAAGGTGACCGCCCCGGCGATCTACGAAGCCGAGTACGCCACGCTCAACGGTACCGAGCCGCGTTACACGTACCGCAGTGCCTCGGGGCCGGGCGCGGTTCCGCTGCCGAAGGGCGCCTCCGCGACCTTCTGGGTCCACTCCCCCACCGACGGTGAATCGACCGTGTCGGTCGACCACTTGGGCGGCGGCCACGCGAGCCTGGCACTCAACGGCGAGAAGCTCGACCTGCCGAAGACCGGCGGGGCCAAGAAGGGCACGGACACGGTCCGGATGTTCCTGTCCGGCGGCATCAACAAGATCACCTTGACCGGTACGGGACGCGAACTCGTCCTCGACCGGCTGCGGGTCGCCCCGTCGAAGGGCACCCTGGTGCCCACCGTCCAGCAGGCGGAGAACGGCACGCTCACCGGGGCGGCGAAGGTCACCGACGCCTACACCTTCGCCACCAACGGCAAGGCCGTCACCGGCATCGGCGACGGAAAGGCCAACGCCCTCACCGTCGACGTGGTGGCCACCAGGGCCGGGCGGCACGCGCTGACCATCCGCTACTCCAACGCCGAGCAGGCGCCGGCCACCCACTACAACCCCGACCCGATCGCCCGCCACGCCGACCTCTCCGTCAACGGCGGACCGGCGCGCCGGGTTCTGTTCCCGACCACCTTCCACTTCAACAACTTCTGGGACCTGACCGTCCCGGTCACCCTCGAAAAGGGCACGAACCGGCTCACCTTCACAGCGGAGGAACTGCCGGACTTCGACGGCGACACGTACAACCAGTACGACCAGCGGTCCCCGTACGCACCGGTGATCGACCGGATCGCCGTCACGCCGATGGCTGCGAAGTAGCCCCTGGTGAGCGCGAGGCGCCGATCCGGAAACCCGGTCGGCGCCTCGCCCCGCGCGTCAGTGCCCGCGCCGTGTCACCCACACGCAAGACGGTTGAAGCCGGCGAGGCGGGGCGAGACGGTGAAGGGAAAGCCGCCGCCGTCGGGGGTTCTCAGGGCTGCCACGATGTCGGGGTCCGGTTCGCCGAACACCTCGAAGTGCTGCACGGTGCAGTGCTCCATCACGCCGCGGATGTACGGGTCCGACAGCCTCCAGTGCGTGCGAATGGCATCGGAGTCGCGGTAGAGCTGGAAACTGTGCGCCAGCATCCGCTCCTCGTCGATGAAAACCTCCACCATGAGCTGCGGGCCGTGCTCTCGGGTGAAGGCCACCGCCTGAGTGACAGCTCGCCGGAAGCCGTCGAGATGACCGTCGGTGATGCGCATCGTGTTGCGGAAGAGGATGGTTCCGCCGGTTGTGATCTCCATACGCCGAGGGTCGTACCTGAACCAAGCTTGAGGTCAAGAGTCAGTCGAGCGCGGTCCGTGTGCCTCTCCAGGGCTTGGATGAGCTGAGCCTGGAACTGTTCGTCCTGCGAGGCGGGGTGGGGTGGGGTGCCCGGGTCTGCCGGTGGTACCGGTAGCCGCCGGGCCACGGCACCGAACCGGCGGCCCGGACGGCCGCCTGGCCCACTTCCGAACTGGCCTGCACGCTGCGCCCCGACGCGCCCGCCTTCGCCGACCACCTGCCGGACGAGCCCTGGCGACTGATTCGACGGTCAGCCCTCACACCGCGCCGCCTTCAGGAGCGCGGGACGGCCCCGCCGCGGCGCTCGTGCCGTCTCCCGTGGCGCCGGCGCCTACCGACACGGCGCCTTCCCGCGGGCCGCCCACGCCGATGCCGCCGCCGCGGCACTGCGCAACTGGGCGATGAACCTCCACGAGGAGCTGGCCGGCAGCGGCATCCAGTTCGCTCACGTCGCCCTCGACGTGGCGCTCGGCATGTCCCCCTCCTACGGTCGGCCGACGGCCACGCTCGACCAGGTCTCGCCCCTCCACCGGGACCTGCACACCGCACACCGCGACGAGGCCGAGCGGATCTTCCGTGGCTGACAGTGTGACCCCGCGAAGGTGGGCGACCACCGGACTAGGTCCTTGGTGCCCGGTCCACTCGGCCCGAGGTCCGATTCGCCGTTCCCTGACAGCAACTAGCGTCCCACTCATGCGCTTAGGACTACTTGGCACCGGCAACGTCGCCCGAGCACTGGCCCACGGCTGGAGCGCCGCAGGGCACGACGTACTCCTCGGCTCACGCCGACCTGAGGAACGGGCGGACCTCGGTCTCCCAGTGGCGAGCCTGAAGGACACAGCCGCTCACGCGGAGGCTCTCGTCAACGCCACCCCGGGGACCGCCTCCGTGGAACTTCATGGCCGTGTTCGGCGGCGCCAGCATCGTCGGCCCGCTGGTGGGCGGCGCGTTCGCGGACCGGGCCGAGCTGCTCGGCATAGCCGGCTGGCGGTGGATCTTCCTGATCAACGTGCCGCTCGCCGCCGCGGCCGCGGTGGCGATCACGCGCGTGCTGCGCTTCCCGCACCGGCGGGTGCGGCACCGGCTCGACTACGCCGGGGCGCTCGCCCTGGCCGTGGGGCTGGTGCCGCTGCTGACGGTCGCCGAGCAGGGCCGCGTCTGGGGGTGGGGCTCGCCCCTGGCCCTGTTGACGTACGCGGTCGGCGTGGCGGGGCTGGCCGTGTTCCTCGTGGTGGAGCGGCGGTCGGGTGACGCCGCGCTGCTGCCGCCGCGCCTGTTCCGCATCCGGTCCTTCCGGCTGGGCGTCGGGCTGCACTTCGTCGTCGGCATCGGCATGTTCGGCGCGATGACGACGCTGCCGCTCTATCTCCAGCTCGTCCGTGGCATGAGCCCCATCGCTGCGGGACTGGCCACCCTGCCCACGGTCGCCGCGAACCTCGCGGTGACGCTGCTGACGGGCCGGATGATCGCCCGGACCGGCCGGTTCAAGGTCCATCTCGTCGCCGGTGTCGGCTCGTTCACCGCCTCGATGCTCGTGTTCGCCACGCTGCGCGTGGACAGCCCGCTGTGGCACCCGGCGCTCGGCATGGCCCTGATGGGCGCGGGACTCGGTGCGTCGATGCAGACGCTCACCACGCTCGCGCAGTGCGAGGTGCCCCGTACGGACATGGGCGCGGCGACGGCGTCCGTCAACTTCTTCCGCTCCAACGGCGGCACGGTCGGTACCGCGGCCTTCCTGTCGATCCTTTTCACCACGGCGGCCGGCAGCATCGCCGAGCGGCTGGCCGGGGCCCGCCACGACCCGGCCTACCGCCGTCTTCTGGCCCAGCCCGACAACGCGCACGCCCTGACGGGCGTCCTCCGCCCCGGCGGCGGGGTCAACCTGGAGGACTCCGCCTTCCTGCGCACCCTCGACCCGAGCGCGGCCCTGCCGTTCCTGGAGGGCTACGTCACCTCGATGCGCATCGTCTTCCTCACCGGCGCGGCGGTGTCCCTGGCCGCCTTCGCGCTGGCGGCCTGGCGGGTTCCCGACCTCACGCTGTCCGACGAGTAGCGTCCAGAGAACGTCGTATGTCGGGTCGTGGCCCCATCTTGAGGAGGGGCTCGTCATACTTCCGGGGGACGGGCCGGCCCACCCTCGCACTTTCGGCCGTCCCCGGAAACGGGCATGTGGAGGGACGCCCCGCGGATCACGGGCGCAGACGATGGACGGGTCCCCGCAGCACAGTTCCCGACAGGAGCCCCCTCGTGATCACCACACCCACCGCTCACCGTGCCACCGCGGTGGCCGCACGCGCCGAGGATCTGTCCAAGGTGTACGGACAGGGCGAGACCCGGGTGATCGCCCTGGACCAGGTCACCGTGAACTTCCACCAGGGCGAGTACACCGCGATCATGGGGCCCTCGGGCTCGGGCAAGTCGACGCTGATGCACTGCGTGGCCGGGCTCGACACCTTCAGCGGCGGCTCGGTCCGCATCGGTGACACCGAGTTGGGCCCGCTCAAGGACAAGCAGCTGACGCGGCTGCGGCGGGACAAGATCGGCTTCATCTTCCAGGCGTTCAACCTGCTGCCGACCCTGACGGCCCTGGAGAACATCACGCTGCCCATGGACATCGCCGGCCGCAAGCCCGACAAGGAGTGGCTGGGCAAGGTCATCGACATGGTGGGCCTGTCCGATCGGCTGGGTCACCGGCCCGCGCAGCTCTCCGGCGGCCAGCAGCAGCGCGTCGCCGTGGCCCGCGCGCTGGCCTCCCGCCCCGAGATCATCTTCGGGGACGAACCGACCGGAAACCTGGACTCGCGCTCCGGCGCCCAGGTGCTGGGCTTCCTGCGCAATTCCGTACGGGAGATGGGGCAGACCGTGGTGATGGTGACCCACGACCCGGTGGCCGCCTCCTACGCGGACCGGGTGATCTTCCTGGCGGACGGCCGGATCGTCGACGAGATGCTCCGTCCCACGGCGGACGGCGTGCTCGACCGCATGAAGGAGTTCGACGGCAGGGGCCGCACCAGCTGAGCCTCCCCGGGGCGCAGCCCCCGCTCCCCGCCCATCACCGGACACCCACCCCAGGATCCCCATCCCATGTTCCGTACCGCTCTGCGCAATGTGCTCGCGCACAAGGCCAGGCTGCTGATGACCGTGCTCGCCGTGATGCTCGGCGTGGCCTTCGTCTCCGGCACCCTGGTCTTCACCGACACCCTCTCCCACGCCTTCCGGAAACAGTCGGCCAAGAGCTACGACGACGTCGCCGTCGGCATCACCTCCTACGTCGACAACGACACCGGGCAGGAGACGGGCCTGTCCCAGCGGACGCTCGACAGGATCGGCAAGCTGGACGGGGTCGCCTCCGTCACCGGACGGGTGAACGGCTTCGCCGGGGTCGCCGACCCCGACGGCAAGCTCATCGGCGCCGAGTGGTCCAACACGGGCTCCAACTTCGCCCCCGGCAAGGACGGCGAGGACCCCGCCTACGACTTCACCGACGGCTCGGGCCCGGTGCGGGACGGCCAGATCGCGCTCGACAAGGACACCGCCGCCAAGGGCGAGTACGAGGTCGGCGACAAGGTACGCGTCGCCACGAACGGACCGGTCAAGGAGTTCACGCTCACCGGTGTCTTCACCACCGACGACGGCGCCGTCAGCGCCGGCGGCAGCCTGGTCCTCTTCGACACCTCCCTCGCCCAGCGCCTCTACCTGAAGCCGGGCCACTACCAGGACGTGACCCTCACCGCCGCGCCCGGCGCCGACGACGAGGAGATCCTCGACACGGTCAAGCCGCTGATACCCGAGAACGCCGAGGCGAAGACGGGCGCCACGCTCGCCGAGGAGCAGGCCTGGAGGATCGAGCAGGACATGAGCAGCCTCAACCAGATGCTGCTGAGCTTCGCCGGCATCGCGCTCTTCGTGGGTGTGTTCCTGATCGCGAACACCTTCACCATGCTGGTCGCCCAGCGCACGAGGGATCTCGCTCTGATGCGCGCGGTGGGTGCCTCCCGCAAGCAGATCACCCGCTCGGTGCTGGCCGAGGCCGGCCTGGTCGGCCTGATCGCTTCCGTGGTCGGCTTCGGACTCGGTGTGGCCCTGGCCGTCGGGCTGCGCTCGGGAATGGCCGCGTTCGACATGAAGGTGCCGGCCGGCCCCCTCGTCATCGGTGCGACACCCCTGATCACCGCGCTCGCCGTCGGCATCCTCGTCACCATGTTCGCGGCGTGGCTGCCGGGTCGCCGCGCCGGGAAGATCCCGCCGGTGGCGGCGATGAACAGCGTCCACGCGGCGCCGACCACCAAGTCGCTGGTCGTACGCAACTCCATCGGGGCCGCTGTCACCGCCCTGGGCGTCGCGCTGATCACGGCGGGTGCCGCGGCCGGCGAGCAGGGCCGGGAGATCATCGGCGGCGGTGCGTTCTTCGCGCTGGTCGGCGTGATCGTACTGATCCCGCTGCTGTCCCGCCCGGTCATCGCGCTCGTACGGCCGCTCCTGGTCCGTGCCTTCGGGGTGGCCGGCAAGCTGGCCGGGCAGAACGCGGTCCGCAACCCGCGCCGTACCGGTGCCACCGCCTCCGCGCTGGCCATCGGCCTGACGCTGGTCACCGGCCTGTCCGTGCTGGGCGTCTCGATGGGCGCGGCGCTGGACAAGGCGACCACCGACCAGATCAAGGCCGACTACATGATCGAGACGGCCGCCGGCGGCGGCGTGGACCGGTCCGCGCTGGCCGCGCTGGACAGGACTCCGGCTGTCTCGGCCCTCTCGCCGGACCAGTCCGCGTACTTCCGCGTCAAGGACGACTACGTGTCGGCGACGGGCGTCACTCCGGGCGATGTCCAGCGGGTCCTCGACATCGATGTGGTGAACGGTTCGCTGAGCTCGCTCGGCAAGGGGCGGATGGCGGTCAACGAGAAGACGGCCGCCGAGCAGGGCTGGAAGGTCGGTGCCACCGTGCCGGTCACGTTCGACGACGGCAAGAAGGGCTCCCTGGAGGTCGGCGCCGTCTACAAGGCGGGGGCGGTCCTCTCCTCGGTGCTGGTGGACACGAAGGTCATCGCTCCGCACGAGGCGAAGCCGTACATCTCCCGGATCTACGTGAAGACGGACGGCGGCCCGAGCGACGCGAACGAGAAGGCACTGGTCAACGCCCTCGGCAAGAACCCGGCGATCAGTGTCATGGACCACAAGGACATCCGCGACGAACTCGGCGGTGCCGTCAACATGATGCTGAACATCATGTACGGCCTGCTGGCGATGGCACTGCTGATCGCGGTGCTCGGGGTGGTCAACACCCTGGCCATGTCGGTCTTCGAGCGACAGCAGGAGATCGGCATGCTGCGCGCGATCGGCCTGGACCGCCCCCGGGTCAAGCGGATGGTCCGCCTGGAGGCCGTGGTCATCTCCGTCTTCGGCGCGGTCGTCGGCGTCGCCCTCGGCTCGTTCCTGGGCTGGGCGATCGGCCAGACCATCAAGGAAGAGCTGCCGCTGTACGCGCTGGTCGTCCCGTGGGACCGGATCGGGATCTTCCTGGTCCTGGCGGCGCTGGTGGGCGTCCTGGCCGCGATGTGGCCGGCGCGCAGTGCCGCGAAGCTCAACATGCTGAACGCCATCAAGGCCGAGTAGGCCGGTTGTCGGGGGGCCGGGTTCCCCTGCACTCACCATTGGTAACTATTCGCCCCGACGTAACCGGTGTTGGTGCGCGACGCATGTCACGCCACCCGGCGTTCGACGTGCTCACGGCGACCCGCCCGTCCCGCACTTCACTGGCCCGGATCGCCGGCAAGTGGACCGCCGTGATCGTGATCGGACTCGGTCCGGGCCCGATGCGCTTCGGCGACCTGCGCACCACGGTCGACGGGACCAGCGCGAAAGTCCTCACCGGCACCCTGCGGGACCGCGAACGCGACGGACTCGTCGCACGGCACGCGTACGCGGAGATACCGCCCAGGGTAGAGACGAACTCACGGCACTCGGACAGACCCTGCACGCGCCTCTGCAAGCGCTGGGCCAGTCGGCCGAAGCACACATTCCCGAGGTGCTCGCGGCACGCGAAACCTACGACGCTCAACGCGCAGGCAGCGCGCCGCAGCGACGCGGGACGGACTGACGCCAAAAGGCCTTCCCGACCGACGGCCGGGAAGGCCTTGATGCGTCGCGGCACTTCAGCCAGTTGGGGAACCTGGCGGGCTCACCGGCCCCAGAACTCGTCCTCGGCCGCCTGGTCGCCTGAGAACAGCCACATCTCGACGATCTTCCCGTCCCTGACGCGCAGGACGTCCACGCCGTCCATGCTCATCGACGCGCCGTCGCGCCGGCCGGAGAAGTGGATGCCGGCCGCCACCCCTGCTGATCTACCTGGCGCAGTACAAGGCACGCGCCACCTTCTTCGCCGTCGGCCAGAACGTCGCCGCCCACCCCGTTCGCGCCGCCCACGGCCAGGGTGCTGCCGTCGGACGAGAAGCGCCCCCACCGCCTCCGGCTCGCCCTGGGACACCGTGCCGGAGGTGCCGGTCAGCGCACCCGCACGGTGACTGAGGTCGCCGTCCCGCGTGACGTGCCCGGGGCGTCGTCGAAGGCGAGCCGGGAGCCGCCTGGTCCGCAGGACACACCGGCGCCTTAAGGCCCTCACCCTCACGCGGGGCCTGGCTGCTCCTCCAGCGCGCCCATCGCCCGGTCGAGCAGCACGGCCAGGGGAACAGCACCCTCGCAAGCCACCCACCCCGTGGCGGCCACGTCCAGGCAGGCGAGCGCGGCGGCGGCCAGTGCGCTCGGCCTGGTGTCCTCCGGCTGGTCGGGGCTGACCCCGAGGCGCCGGGCGACCTCCGGCACCAGCAGTTCCTGCCAGCTCCGTTGCTTCTCATAGTGCCCGGCGCGCAGCGACGGGGTCTCCTGGAGCATGCGCAGATAGCTGAGTGTCTGCTCGGGTGCCTGCTCGTTCATCCGCGTCAGGACATCGAAGGACCGGCGCAGCGCCTCCCAGGGCCGCTCGTCGTCAGGGCGGGCGGCGAGCGCCTCCGCGATCCGGCGACCGGACTCCGCCAAGCGCCCGAGGACGATTTCCTCCTTGGTACCGAAGTACCGGAACAGGCTGGCGCGCGACAGACCCACCTCGGCGGCGATCTGGTCGACGGTCGTCTTGTCGAACCCCTGCTCGGTGAAGAGCCGGTGCGCCACCTCGACCACTTCCGTCCGAACCGTCGCACGCATGCGCTCACGCAAGCCGGGCGGCTTGCCTGCGGACTGGGCGGCGGTACGGGCGGTCTCGGTCATGGCAGAAGGGTACAGCAAGGCTCAATTTGATACCGAGTATCAGACGCGAGTGACGCCGAGCACCTCGCCGACTGCCCCGGCACCCTGGACGACCACCCGAAGAGAGCCTAGATTTTTCGTCTAGATCTGGACAACCAGTCCAGAAGCACCTCTGGGGGCAGGCCTTGTGAAACGCATCGGGCATGAAGGCACTCGTACGGCGCGATGTCTCCCAAGTGATCGTCTACAACTACGCCAAGTGAAGGGCAGTCCATGACCTCCGCCGGATCGGCCACCGACCCCGCACCCGCCTCCTCGTCCGGCTCCGGCCGGCCACCGGCTGCGCACCGCCTGCTCCACATCACCGAGGAGCAGACCGCCGCAATCGTGGACGAGGACCTGGCGCTCGAAGCGGCCCGTGCCGCCTTCGCCGCGACGGTGGACGGGCCGGTCTTTCCCAGTCTGACCGTCCACGGGTCCGACCCGCGCAACCGATTCACGCTCAAGCCGTCCGCGCCGGCGACGCATGCCGGGGTGAAGATCGGTACCTACTGGCCGGGCAATGCCGAGCACGGACTGCCGCGCCACCACTCCACCCTGCTCCTCTTCGACCAGACGACCGGCAGGATCGCGGTGTCCTGGAGGTCGGCACCGCGAACGCCTACCGGACCGCTGTGGCCGACGCCCTCGCCGTCGACCTTCTGGCCCGGGCCGACGCCACCACCCTGGCCGTCTTCGGCACCGGGCACCAGGCGGCCTACGAGGTGGCGGCCGTCAGCCGCATCCGTCCCGTCGAGGAGGTCTGGTCGTGGGACGGACCGCCGAGCGGGCCGAGCAGATGGCCGCGGCGCTGACCGCGGAAGGCCACAACGCCCGTGGCGTCGGCGCCGAAGAAGCCTGCGCCCGGGCCGATGTGATCGTCACCGCCACCACCGCCACGATCGACACCCCGCCGCTGTTCGACGCCGCGTGGGTCCGCCCCGGTACGCATATCTCCTGCATGGGCGCCGACGCCCCCGGCAAGCGGGAACTCCCGTCCGACCTGTTCAGCCGTGCTCGCGTCTTCTGCGACCTGTCCGAGCAGGCCCGCCGCATGGGCGAGAGCCAGCACGCTCCTGCCGAGGCGGCTCTCACCCCACTCGGCGAGGTCCTGGCCCACCGCGCCACGGGACGCACCGACGACAGCGGCATCACGATCTTCGACAGCTCCGGAATCGGACTGCAGGACCTGTCTCTGGGCCTGGCCCTTCTGAAGAAAATGGACATCTCCCTGTGAACACCCTCGCACCCGCCACCAGCCCCAGCGCCGCCCGGACGCTCACCGACCCCGACACCCCGTTCGCCGTCGTCGACATCCACAAGACCCGGCGCAACATCGAACGACTGGCAGCCAAGGCCGACCGGCTCGCGGTCGCCCTGCGCCCCCACGTGAAGACGGCCAAGAGCCTGGATGCCGCCGCCCTCCTGCACGACGGCTCCCCCTGCCCCATCACCGTCTCCACCCTCGCCGAGGCCGAGGCGTTCGCCGACGGCGGCTACACCGACATCACCTACGCCGTCGGCATCGACCCCCACAAACTCCCGCGCGTCCTCGCACTGCTGCGCCGCGGTGTCACCCTGCGCATCCTGCTGGACAGCACCGCCCAGGCGGAGTCCGTCGCCGAAGCCTCCCGCCAGGCCGGCCTTCCCGTCCCCACCCAGATCGAGATCGACTGCGACGGCCACCGCGGCGGCCTCCGGCCCGACGCCCCCGCGATCGTCAAGATCGGCCGCATCCTGCACGACGCGGGCTGTCTGGACGGCGTGCTGACCCACGCGGGCGAGTCCTACTTCGCCTGCACCGCCGAGGAACAGCGTCTGGCGGCGAAGAACGAACGCGACACCGCCGTCACCGCGGCCGAGCGGCTGCGTGCGGCCGGCCTGCCCGTGGCCACCGTCAGCGTCGGCTCCACCCCCACCGCCCACGCCGCCGATGACCTCACCGGCGTCACCGAACTGCGCGCCGGAAACTACGTCTTCTTCGACTTGGTCATGGCCGGACTCGGCGTCTGCCGCATCGCGGACCTCGCCCTGTCCGTCGTCGTCACCGTCATCGGCCACCGCCCCGAGTACGGCTGGATCGTCACCGACGGCGGCTGGATGGCGATGTCCCGCGACCGCGGCACCGCCGTCCAGGCGCAGGACCAGGGATACGGCCTGGTCCTGCGCCTGGACGGCACCCTCGTCCCGAGCCTGGTCATGACGGCCGCAAGCCAGGAACACGGCACCCTCACCGCCCGCGACGGCGCCCCGCTGCCCGACCTGCCCGTCGGCACCCGCCTGCGCATCCTGCCCAACCACGCCTGCGCCACCGCCGCCCAGCACCAGGGCTACCACGTCATCGACAGCACCCGAACCACGAACACGGCACCGGAGATCCTGGGCTTCTGGAAGCGCGTCACCGGCTGGTGACCAACCGGGACGGGTTACCGCGTACACATATCGTCGCCAACTGCTCGTGCACCCCTGGTGGGTTGAGAGCTGCGAAGAACGCCGGCCCTGACGGGCGCTGCCGGCGTCCGGTCAGGCGACGGCACCCTGGGCCTGCGTGGCGACGTCGGCCCACTCCTCCCAGGCCTTCAGGCGCTCGGCGTAGACCTGCGGGACGAGGTGGAGCGGGGAGGTGCCGAAGAAGACCCGCAGGGGCGGGTTGTCGGCGTCCACGATCTTCAGCAGGGCCGCGCCGGTGGCGGTCGGGTCACCGCCCTCGATGTTGCTCCAGTTGGCGGCGAGGGCCGCGCGCAGGTCGTCGTAGGCGGGCAGTCGCTCGGCGAAGGTGGCGGAGGAGCCGGCCCAGTCGGTGGCGAAGCCGCCGGGCTCGACCAGCGTGACCTTGATACCGAATCCGGCGACCTCCTGGGCGAGCGCCTCACTCATGGCCTCGAGGGCCCACTTGGAGGCGTTGTAGACACCGAGGTTGGGGAAGGCGGTGACACCGCCGACGCTGGAGATCTGCACGATGTGGCCGCCGCCCTGCGCCCGCAGCAGGGGCAGGACGGCCTGGGTGACCCACAGGGCGCCGAAGAAGTTGGTCTCCATCTGCTCGCGGACCTGCTGCTCCGTCAGCTCCTCGACCGTGCCGAACAGGCCGTAGCCGGCGTTGTTGACGACGACGTCCAGACGGCCGAAGTGGTCGTGCGCCCGCTTGACGGCCTCGGTGACAGCGGCCTTGTCGGTGACGTCCAGGGTCAGCGGAAGGATCGCCTCGCCGTGGGCGGCCACCAGGTCCGCGAGGGAGTCGGTGGTGCGGGCGGTGGCCGCGACCCTGTCGCCGCGCTCCAGGGCCGCCTCGACGAACTGGCGGCCGAAGCCGCGCGAGGAGCCGGTGATGAACCAGATCTTGCTCACGAGAACACTCCTGTTTCGATGAAGTCTTACGAGGAGACTCTACATCAGCTTGAGACTCAGTATCAAGGTGAGTCGTGGGTTCGCTGCTGTACGCTGCCCGCATCAGCGAGGCACGTTTGACAACTGGAGGACAGAGATGTCTTCAGATGGGGCGCACGGTGACCAGGTGACGTCCGGACTCGACCGGCGTACTGAACTGAGGGAGTTCCTGCGTTCCCGCAGGGCCCGGCTCAAGCCCGAAGACGTGGGCCTGTCCTCGTACGGGCGGCGGCGGGTTCCCGGACTACGGCGCGAGGAGTTGGCGCAGTTGGCGGGGGTGTCGTACGCGTACTACGCACGCCTGGAGCAGGGCTACGGCGACACCATGTCGGCCGAGGTGCTGGACGCCGTCGCCCGCGCCCTGCGTCTGAGCCAGGAGGAGAGTGACCATTTGGTCCGGCTGGCTCAGCCCGAGCGTCAGAGCACGGCGCAGGCCGCACCCTCGCCGCAGCGACTGCGGCCCACCGTCCAGCACCTGCTCGACACTCTCGGTGTACCCGCGTACGTCGTCGGCCGGCGCCTGGACATCCTGGGGTGGAACCGGCTCGCCACCGCCGTCTTCGGGGACTGGGCCCAACTGCCGCCCGAGGAGCGCAACGTGGCCCGGCTGTTCTTCCTCTCGCCCGAGGCGCGCGACCGCTTCGCCGACCCGGACCGTAGCGCTCTGAGAATCGCCGGCGTGCTGCGCATGAACGCGGGCAAGAGCCCCGGGGATTCACACCTCTCTTCGCTGATCCAGGAGCTGTCGCAGAAGAGTGAGGAGTTCCGGCAGTTGTGGGCACGGCACGAGGTGAGCTGCCCGAGCACCGGCGAGTCCGTGCGGATGCGGCACCCGCTGGTGGGAGAGTTCGACCTCGTCCACGAACCCATGACGCTGCCGGGGGACGCCCCCATGCGGCTGATGACCTACCACGCCGAGCCGGGCTCCCGCTCGGAGGAAGCCCTGCGGATGCTGGCCAGTTGGGAAATGGAGCCGCTGCGCTGATCTCCCCCGTACATGTCACACCGTCATGCGGCCAGCACCGAGGAGGGTGACATGCCGGCCACCGGGACGGACCCGTGGATGGGGCCGGGGACGCGGGACAAGGGCAGGCCGGTGCCGTTGTTGACGCGGGCGATGAGCTCGGCGGTGATGGAGATCGCTGTCTCTTCGGGGGTGTGGGCACCGAGGTCGAGTCCGATCGGCGAGTGCAGGAGCGCGAGGTGCTCATCAGGCACGCCGGCCTCACGCAGACGTGCCAGGCGGTGTTCGTGGGTGCGCCGGGAGCCCATCGCGCCGATGTAGCCGACCGGGAGGCCGAGGGCCAGGCGCAGCAGGGGGATGTCGAACTTGGCGTCGTGGGTGAGGACGCAGATCGCGGTGCGGGCGTCGACTTCCGTGGCCTCCAGGTAGCGGTGGGGCCAGTCGACGACGACCTCGTCGGCGTGTGGGAAGCGCTGAGTGGTGGCGAAGACGGGGCGGGCGTCGCAGACGGTGACGTGGTAGCCGAGGAAGCGTCCGGCCTGGCTGAGGGCCGCGGCGAAGTCGATGGCGCCGAAGATCAGCATGCGGGGCGGCGCTGCCTGGGTGTGGACCAGGAGCGTCAGCTTCTCCGGGCAGGTGTCGGCGTCCCCGCCGAGCTCGACGCGGGCGGTCCGGCCCGCCCGAAGCAGCGCGCGGACCTGGTTGGCCGCCGCCCGGTCCGCCTGCCGGCTGCCGGCTGCCCAGTGTCCCGTCGTACGCGCTGCCGCCCCCGAGGACGGACAGGGTGCGGCCGAGAAAGCGCTGCGGCCCGTCCACCACCTGTGCCACGGCGACGGGCAGACCGGCCGACACCTGCTCCAGGGTGGTGGCGAGATGGGGCTGGTCGGCGGGGTCGACCCGCTGCACCAGGACCTCCACCTCACCGCCGCAGGTCAGGCCCACGGCGAAGGCGTCGTCATCGGAGTAGCCGAACCGGGCCCGTACCGGGGGTTCGCCCGACTCCAGTACCTGTTGGCACAGTTCGTAGACGGCCCCTTCCACGCATCCTCCGGAGATGCTGCCGACCGCCTCGCCGTCGGTAGCCACGGCCAGTGCGGTGCCGGGTGGCAGGGGTGCGCTGCCGCTGACCTGGACGACGGTGGCGAGGGCGAAGGGGCGGGCCTCGCGGCACCAGCGGTACAGCGTGTCCGCGATGTTCAGCATGAGTGGCTCTCCTGGGGGAGGTTGGGAGGCCCGCCGCCGTGCCGGCATGGGGGGATGGGGAGGCACGGCGGCGGGCCGATCAGTGGGACGGTCCTCGGGACCCCGCCGGGATGACGGGAGGGGCCCCGGCCGCCCGGGGTTCAGAGCAGGGCTACGGCGGTGATGGGCAGGTCGCGGACGCGGCGGCCGGTGGCGTGGAAGACCGCGTTGGCGATGGCGGGAGCCACGCCGATCTGCACCAGCTCCCCGAGGCTCTTCACGCCGATGGGGTCGGCCCGGTAGTCCTCCCCGTCGAGGTAGACGGCCTTGACGTCGGGGATGTCGGCGTGGACGGGCACGAGGTAGTCGGCGAGATTGGCGTTGACGATCCGGCCGTCGCGGTGGTCGGTGACCGTGTGCTCGAGGAGGGCCGCGCCCATACCTCCCACCATGCCGCCGATGGCCTGGCTCTCGGCGAGCTTGGGGCTGATGATGCGCCCCGCGTCGTAAACGCCGAGCATCCGCCGCATCCGGACCAGCCCGAGCCGGGCGTCGACCGCGACCTCGGCGAACATCGCGGCGTAGCCGTACATCGAGAACCGGTTGTTCTCCTCCGGGGTGTAGGACCCGCGCGCCTCCAGGTGGGTGCGGTTGTTGCGGGCCAGGAGCTGCCGGTAGGTCTCCCCGCGCGCGGCGTTGCCCTTGACGTGCAGCCGGCCGCCGCGGACCACGACGTCGTCGGCGTCGACGCCGTGCAGCGGCGAGCGCTCGTCCTCGACCGCGAGGGTGATGGCCTGCTGTCGCAGCTTGTCGCAGGTGTCCTGGACGGCGGACCCCACGCTGGCCGTGGTCTGTGAGGCGCCCTGTGGCGGGGCCGGCGGCATGGTGGAGTCGCCGAGCCGGAACTCGACGTTGCGTACGGGCAGGCCCAGGGCGTCGGCGGCGATCTGGGTCATGGAGGTGTAGGTGCCCGTACCCACGTCATGGGTCGCGGACTGGACCACCACGGTGCCGTCGGCATCGAGCCGGGCGTGGGCGTTGGCTCCTCCCAGGAAGACGTCGTAGCAGCCGGTGGCCACGCCGGTGCCGATGAGCCAGTCGCCCTCACGGGTGGAGCGGGGCTTCGGGTTGCGCCGGTGCCAGCCGAACTCGCGGGCGCCGACGCGGAAGCACTCGCGCAGCCGCCGGGTGGAGAAGGGCTGCTGCGTCGACGGGTCCTCGCCGGGTTCGTTGCGCAGCCGCAGCTCGATCGGATCGATGCCGAGCCTGTAGGCGAGTTCGTCCATCGCGGTCTCGATGACGAAGGCGGCGCTGCCGTAGCCGGGGCCTCGCATCCACATCGGGGTGCTGACGTCGAGCGGCACGATCTGGACGTTCTGGCTGACGTTGGGCACGGCGTAGAGCATCTGCCCAAGCGCCTGGTTGGCCTCCCAGAACTTCTCGTAGCGGGAGGTCTCGTACTTCATCTCGTGGGTCATCGCGGTCAGCCGTCCGCGCCGGGTACTGGCCAGGCGCAGCTTGTACTCGTACGCGGGTCGGTAGCCCACCGTGAAGTACATCTGCCTGCGGGTCAGCGCGAGTTTCACCGGGCGTCCCACCTCGCGTGCGGCGAGCGCCGCGATGACGACGTGCGGCCAGGTGCGCAGGGCGTTGCCGAACGCGCCGCCGACGAACGGCGAGAGGACGCGCACGTTCGCCGGCGGAATGCCGAACGCGGCCGCCGCCTCGTTCTGCGCGCCGATCACCCACTGGGTCTTGTCCCACAGGGTGAGCTTGTCGCCGTCCCAGCGGGCGATGGTGGCGTGCGTCTCCATCGGGTTGTGGTGGTTGCGGGAGAGCCGGAAGGCCATCTCCATCCGGACGTCCGCGGAACCCAGCGCTTCCTGGGCATCGCCCCGCGAGTAGGGCTGAGCGAAGGGCGCGGGCCCGTCTTCGGCCGGGCTGCGGGTCAGGTCGGTCGCGGGTTCCTCGGCGTCGTAGGAGACGTCGACCAGGTCGGCGGCGTGTTGCGCGGCCTCCAGTGTGGTGGCCACCACCACGGCGACCGGCTGGCCGAAGAACTGGACGGCATCGTCCTGGAAGGCGCGCAGCCGCCGGCCCGGGAAGGGGAAGGTGACCGGGTTGTCGCGGTACGCCAGCTTGGGCGCGTTGCGGTGAGTGATCACCTTCAGGACGCCGCGCTCGGCTTCGGCGGCGCGGGTGTCGATGCCGGTGATGCGGCCCCGCGCGATGGTGCTGTTGAGGATGACGGCGTGGACGACGCCGTCGATGTCGTGGTCGGCGGCGTACTTGGCCTGGCCGGTCACCTTCAGCCGTCCGTCCACCCGGGACAGCGGCGCTCCGACGGCTGCCTGGGGCTGCTGGCTCACTTGCCACCTCCTACGACGCGCAGTTGGCGCTCGACGGTCCGTTTGAGCAACTCGACCTTGAAACGGTTGTGCTGGAGGGGCCGGGCCCCGTCCGCCGCCCGCTCGGCGGCCTTGGTCCACAGGTCGTCGGACGGCCGCCTGCCGATGAGCTCCCGCTCGACGGCGGGCAGCTTCCACGGCACGGTGCCCACGCCTCCGGCGGCCACCTTCGCCTGGCGGATCACCCCGCCGCTGATGTGCAGGGCGACGGCCGCCGAGGTGAGCGCGAACTCGTAGGACTGCCGGTCGCGCACCTTCAGGTAACCCGACTTCAGCGGACGCGGAAGGGCCGGAATCTCCACTGCGGTGATCAACTCACCCCGGCGGAGGGCCTGTTCACGGTTGGGTGTGCTGCCCGGCTTGAGCAGGAAGTTCGCGAAGGGCACGGTCCGCTCACCGTCCGGCCCCAGCAGGACCACGGTCGCCTCCAGGGCGGCGAAGGCCACGGCGACATCGGAGGGGTGGGCGGCCACGCAGTCGTCGGAGGTGCCGAGGATGGCGTGGGTGCGGTTGACGCCGTGCAGGGCGGCACAGCCCGAGCCCGGCTCGCGCTTGTTGCAGTCGGCGGTCACGTCACGGAAGTACGTGCACCGGGTGCGCTGCATGATGTTGCCGCCGATGGTCGCCATGTTGCGCAGCTGCGCCGACGCGCTCAGCTCCAGCGCCTGCGAGATCACCGGAAACAGGGCGCGCACCCCGCGGTGGGCGGCGGCCTCGGACATCCGCACCAGCGCGCCGATGCGCAGGCCCCCGCGCCGGGTGACCACGATCTCGCGCAGCGGAAGGCCGCTGATGTCGACCAGCGTGCGAGGGCGTTCGACGGTCTCGCGCATCAGGTCGACCAGTGTGGTGCCGCCGGCGATGTAGCGGCCGTCACGGCCCGCGTCGAGGGCTTGCCGGGTGTCGGCGGCTTTGGTGTAGGAGAAGGGATGCATGGGGGCCGTGCCTCATTTCCCGTGCGCGGTCTGCTCGACCGCGCGCACGATCTTCACGTAGCAGCCGCAGCGGCAGATGTTGCCGCTCATGAACTCCCGGATCTCCTCCGGTGAGCCGGTGTGCCCCTCGTCGATGCAACCGACGCCGGACATGATCTGGCCGGAGGTGCAGTAGCCGCACTGGAAGGCGTCCTGGTCGATGAACGCCTGTTGCAGCGGGTGCAGCCGTTCGCCCTTGGCCAGGCCCTCGATGGTGGTGACCTCGGCGCCCTCCAGCCGAACGGCAAGCGTCAGGCAGGAATTGACCCGGCGTCCGTCGACCAGGACCGTGCAGGCGCCGCAGGCACCGGCGTTGCACCCCTTCTTCGAGCCGGTCAGCCCCAGGTGTTCGCGCAGCAGGTCCAGCAGGGAAGTCCGGTTGTCGACCGTGACGGTGCGCCGCTCGCCGTTGACGGTCAGCGAGACGCGGCTGCCGGGCGGCGCCTCCGCGGCGTCCGCGGGCTCGGCGCCGAACACGGACTGTCCCGCTGTCAGGCCGCCGACCACGACCGCACCGCCGACGGCGGTGGTAGCGATGAACGTGCGCCGGGACGGGGCGGACACAGGTCCCTCGGGCGATCCCTCGGGAGGAGAAACAGTTGACTCGGGGGGTTCGATGGACATGCCCACTCTCTTGGTCGACGGAAGACGGATGGCGGTGCCGACCACCGTCATGTGCACGAATCGGCGTGCGTGCGGGAAACGGCCCACGCCGCGGCGGACGAGCCGGGCCCTCGGCCCGGGAGGAGTACGACGGCCGGGGGTTGGACGCGTCCGGCAGCCGCCTCACCAGGCCTTCGGTGCGGCATGACCTCCACTGTGCTGCACGCGGCGCGATACAACGAGCGAACAGTTTTGGGACGACTCCGGTAGCTACCACTGCCGTTGGTACGTCTGGCAGTGGCAGGCAGAGCTGTCCGACACGCGTTCGGTGAGGCCGACGAGGGCGTGACGGCGGACGTCGGCCAGGGCCTCCTGGACGACACGGTATGGGGCTGCCTGCGGCAGCACTGCGGCGGGCTGCAGCCACGGCGTCACGCCGGCCGCGTACAGCCTTCTGCGCCGGCGGTCGCGTGGCGCGGCCGGCGGCGCAGAAGGCTGTACGCGGCCGGCCCGGTGATCACGTGCCAAGAGCTCACGGCGCGCCACAGTGAGCACGCGACCCGGCCGGATCGGCCGAACGGCCATCGCCGTCCGAGCGGGAGGCGCCGCAACAGTGGCCGAATGGCCGAGGTGCCCGGGATCCCGCGAGGAACGGGGGCGATGCCCGCCTCAGCCCTACCCGGTGCCGGTCACCGGGTCTCGCCCCGGCGCAGTGCTGTCGAGACACCAACCGCAGCGGAAGCCGCCATGGGCCGGTGATGTCAGTCGGCGGCCTCACGCAGCGCCTCGTTGATGTCGCTCAGTGCGCCGGTCAGCCGGGTGTAGGGCGAGGTGACGCTCGCCGCCGATGCCGCAAGCAGACGCCCGGGTCCGCCACGGTCGGCGGATCCGGGCGTTGCGAGGTGCCGCATCAGACTGGGGCCGGGCCGCTTCCGAGCCCGTCGTTACCTGAGATACGCGGCCAGCGGGAGGCCCTGTCGGCGCACATCACCGGCGACGAGCCCGGCGACCTGCTGCGCGCCGTAGGTTTCGAAGTGGGTGCGGTCGTTGCAGAAGAAAGCGCCCACGGGACCCGATCCGAAGTCGCCGTTGTGCGGGCAGAAGCGCAGACTGTTGTAACGCGAGACGCTGAGCGTGTGCAGGTCGATGACCGGCGCTCCGGTCGCGGATCCGGCGGCGAAGGTCTCGTTGACGAAGCCGCGGTTCTTGGTCGCCGTGCCGCCGGAGCAGGTGATGGCGGCCACCGGGGTGAGCAGCACCGGGTGCGCTCCCCGGGCCAGGGCCGCCTTCACCATCATGGTCATCAGCTGCTGGTACCGGGCGGGGCCGACGTGTCGTGGGCAGGTCGAGGAGGAGTCGTTGATGCCGAACTGGATGAACAGGTAGTCGCCTGCCTTCATCCCGGTGCTCGCGTTCAGCATCGCCTGCCAGCGTGACGAGTACGTGTTGGACGTGAGGCGGCACTCGCCGTCGGAGCCCTTGGTGCTGCTCACGTTCCCTTCGTACAGCCAGGTCTGGATGCTGCGGCCTCCCACGGCTTGGTTCCTGACCGTCACGTCGCTGTTGAACAGGGCGTCGAACTGGCTGCCCCAGCCGACCGGGCAACGGGCCGAGCCCGGGTTGGCCATGGTGGAGTCGCCGGCCAGCCACACCGTGACCGGCGCGGCCGCCGCTCGTGCGGCCGGGGCCTCGGCGCGGGAGGCGCCGGTGCAGTTCGCCGCGACGCTGTCGGCCGCCGAGACGGCGCTGACGCCGAGGCTCGACAAGGCGATCACCAGTGCGGTCGTGACGAGTATCCGAAGTTTCTTCATCAGTCCATCAGGTCCTTCCCACAGACGGGCACCACCGGGCGTCGGTCAGCGCAGGTACGCGGCCAGGGGCAGGCGCTGTTCCCGGATGCTCTGGAGCACCAGCCCGCCCATCTGCGACGCGCCGTACTGCGAGAAGTGGGTGTTGTCCGTGACACCGTCGACGGAGGAGCGCAGGAAGAGCTGCGCGGAGGCGGACGGGCCGAGGGACTCCACCAGCGTCTTGCTCTTGGTGGTCAGGTCGATCACCGGCACGTTCTGCGCCGTGCCGAGCGAGCGCATCTCGGCGGGCAGGTTCACGCCCACGCCGTTGACGTGCAGCGCCGTTGGCGTGAGCCGGTTGCCGTTGAACTGCCGGCGGACCGGCGGGGTCACCAGGACCGGGACGCCGCCCTTCGCACGGACCTGCGTGATCATGGACGTGAGGTTGCTCCGGAAGGCGGACGCGCTGGTCTGCTTGTCGTTGTGGCCGAACTGGATGAGGACCGCGTCGTTCGCCCTGACCTTCGACAGCAGGGCCGGGAAGAGCGCCGAGTTGTTCCGGAAGCTGCCCGAACTCTCCCCGGAATCGGCGTAGTTGGCGATGACCGCACCGGGACGCACGGCAGGCGTGATCATCTGACCCCACCCGGTGTACGGGGCGGTCGTCTGGTCGCACACGGTGGAGTCACCGGCCAGGTAGGCGACCATCGGCTGGGTCGCCGGCTTCACCGAGACGGCCGAGACCTGGGGGTTGGAGCCCGTGAACCGGATGTCCAGACCGGGGTTGCCGTTGCCGCCCTGGCCGGTCGGCTGCCCCTCCGGCTGCCGCACGTTGACCGTGAACGAGTACGTGGCGACGGCACCGGCCGCCGTCTTCGTCGCCGGAAGCATCAGCCGCCGGGCCTCCACCCACATCTCGGTCTGCCCGTCGGAGGTGCCGCCACCGACGGAGACCGTCACGTCGTAGTTGCCGGGTGAGACCGCGTAGTGACACTTGACCGGCGCGGTGCCGGAGCAACCGGCAGGCAGAGCCCGCACGGCGGCATCGGCATGCGCCGCCCCGGTGCCGACCAGCATCGCAAGGGTCAGCAGGCCCGCTGCCCCCAGCCGGGCCCCATGCCGTCCGGAGCGTGTTAGTGACATGCTCATTTCAATCACCAATCCCATCCTTGACCGAGTCGATACGCGGGTTGAGGTCGACGGCCCGTCACTCAGGCCTGGGTGAAGCCGTTCATGATGACGGTGGGCCGCTGCGTGGAGGAGTCCCAGGCACCCATGTTGTAGCCGGTGAACGGGGACATGCACTCCGGCTCCCAGTAGAAGATGCCCTGCCCGCCGTTGGCCTTCAGCGCCTTGGTGTAGGCGACCAGCGCTGCCTGGGTGGAGGAGGCCCTGTCCACCCGGCCGCCGAACTCGCTCTGCAGGAACGGCTTGCCGTAGGCGGCGGAGATCTTCCGCATGTTCCCCACGATGCCGGGGGCGACGTCGGCGCTGCCGTAGGAGGAGAACACCGACATGTCCCACTTGCCGCCGTTGGCCGCGAAGCGGCTGAAGAACGTCGTCATCACGTCGTACTTCTGCGGCTGGGCCAGGTGGATGCACACGACCGAGTTCGGTGACACCGCCTTGACCTGGGTGTACGCCGCGTTGAGCAGCCCGGTCATCTGCGCCGGGTTGGAGACGCTGCCGACGGGGCGGCAGATCCCGCTGTTGATCTCGTTGCCGATCTGCACCCAGGTGGGGAGCACGTCGTTGTTCTTCATGACCGTCATGGTCTGGTTCACGTACGTGCTCATCGCGGTGAGCATCTGGCTGTAGCTCATGTTCCGCCAGGCGGCGGGCGGGTTCTGCACACCGACGGAGTTCCAGGTGTCGCCGAACATGTAGTCGAGCATGATCGACATGCCGGCGGCCTTGACCCGTTTGGCGAAGGCGGCGACCTCGTTGATGCCGCAGTGCCCGTCGGTCGGGCTGCTGGAGGGATTGACGAACGTGCGCAACCGCACGGCGGTGATGCCGTACCCCTTGAGAATGGTCAGCAGGTCCTGCCTCTGACCGCTCGCGTTCTTCCAGGAGTAGCCGCGCGCCTCCATCTGCGGCACCCAGCTGATGTCGACGCCTTTGACGAAGCCCGCGGCGGCGTTGGCCGGCGTCTCGAGTTCGGCGAGCGCGGCGGCGGTGGCGATCGCCCCGGCGGTGGCGGTGGTGGCCTTGAGCAGGATCCTGCGGCTGATCCGCCCGGAGCCGGATGCCTGGGTGGGGTGCATGGTCGCTCCTTCCTCCTCGCCGGCCGCGCGTGAGTCGTGGCGGCCGACGGGAGGTTGGTCGTGGGGGGCGGTGTTCCAGGGTTTGGTGCGGGTGAGTGGGGCGGTGGGTCGCCGTAGGAGGGGTTTCGCGCCGATACGGCGGAGCCGCTCATACCGAGGGCGCCGTTGCGCACCTCGGCCGCGGCGGGTTCACAGCGAGCCAGCCCTCCCCCGCCCCTGATCGGCCGCCCATGCGGTGGAGCATGGGCGGCCGAGCGGGGCGGGGTTCAGGGCGTGAAGGCGGTGGGCCGTGGAGCCGCCGGCATGGCGTTGCCGATGAAGAAGCTCGGGTGCGGGGGCTGGTTGTACGCCGTGTTCTGCCAGGCCAGAGCCGTACGGTACTGGGTGTCGTGGAGCAGGGTCGTGATGCGGGTGTTCGTCTGGTGCGGTGTGGAGTAGATCCGCAGGGCCCTGTTGTCCGACGTCGGCCAGATGACCTCTTCACGCCAGTCTCCGAGGATGTCTCCGGAAAGGGACGGCGTGGCCTTCGTCCCGTTGTTGGAGTGGACGCCGGAGCCGGTCAGCAGTCGGGTGTCGCCCGAGGTGCCGTACTTGTCGATGCGGGTGCCGTCGAGGAGTTCGCGCACGGGGTCGCCGTCCCACCAGCTGACGAAGTTCATGCTGGACGGCTCCCGGCCCAGGGAGGCGCCGGTCGCCGAGCGCAAGGTGGTGTCGGTGGCCGACCATGCCTCGGCACCCGGGCTGCCGGCGTGGACGTCGGCGGCGACCCCGCGACCGTTGTCCGAGCCGGAGGCCGTACGCCACAGGATCTGGCCGGTGCGCGCGTCGGCCATCCACGAGCCGGGCTGGCTGGAGCTTTCCGAGACCTTGAAGTACTCCAGGCCCGCGCGGGACGGGTTGAGGTCCCCGACGTGACCGGCGTCGCCGTGGCCCAGCCTGGTGGTCCACAGCCCGGAGCCGTTGTCGTCCACGGTCATCGCGCCGTAGACGATCTCGTCCTTGCCGTCGTTGTCGACGTCGGCGACGGACAGGCTGTGGTTGCCCTGGCCGTCGTAGCCCTTGCCGCTGTTGGTGGAGGAGGCGGTGTCGAAGGTCCAGCGACGGGTGAAGGCACCGTTTCGCCAGTCCCAGGCGGCGATGACGCTGCGGGTGTAGTAGCCGCGCGCCATGATCAGCGAAGGGCGGGAGCCGTCGAGGTAGGCCGTTCCGGCCAGGAAGCGGTCGACACGGTTGCCGTAGTTGTCGCCCCAGGAGGAGACGTTGCCCCGGCCCGGGACGTAGTCGACGGTCCCCATCGCCTTGCCGGTCTGCCCGTTGAACATCGTCAGGTACTCGGGGCCGGAGAGCACATAGCCGCTGGAGTTGCGGTGGTCGGCCGACGAGCTGCCGATCACCGCGCCCGTGCCGTCCCGGGTGCCGTCGGCGGTCTTCATGGCGACCTCGGCCTTGCCGTCGCCGTCGTAGTCGTACACCTGGAACTGTGTGTAGTGGGCGCCAGAGCGGATGTTGCGGCCCAGGTCGATGCGCCACAGCCGGGTGCCGTCGAGCTTGATGCCGTCGACGATGGTGTTGCCGGTGTAGCCGGACTGGGCGTTGTCCTTGGCGTTGGTGGGATACCACTTCAGGACCAGGTCGAGCCTGCCGTCGCCGTCCAGGTCGCCGAGACTGGCGTCGTTGGCCTCGTAGGTGTACGCCGAGTTGCCCGGAGCGGTGCCTCCGGCCGGCGGCGAGATCGGTACGTCCAGGTAACCCGACCGGAACTGCGACGCGCGCTCGGAAGGGGCCTGCTCGGTGCCGTTCACCACCGGGCGCACCGTGTAGTCGGCGGAGTCCTGGGCGCCGGAGTCGAAGTAGTTCGTGGAGCCGGTGATCGGCGAGGGGTTGAGCTTGGTGGCGCCGCGGTAGACGTTGAACGCCACGTCGTTCGGGTCGGTGGCCAGCCAGCGCCACGACACCAGGTTCCCGCTGCTGGTGTGGACACTGGTCAGTCCCCGGTCGAGGCGCTCCACCTGTCGCGCGGTCGCGGCCTCCGCGGTCTGGGGCAGCACGGTGAGCGCGGAGGCGGCCAGCGCGACGGCGGCGGCGAGAACGCCTGCCACACGGCCGCCCGAGGCTCGGCGGATTCTTCGTGGACGCGGCGCCGTGCGGGGGCGCGGGTGGGAGCCGGTCACAGTGACCTCCGGTGTGGGGGATGTGCATGCCTGGTGGTGGATCACGGGGTGGTGGCCGTCGGGGTGCCATCCCCGCGGAGGGATCCGCGTTTCATGGTCATGAGGCTCCTTGCCCTCCACCCGATGTGGGGTCCGGGAACGGGGGCAGTTGTCGGCGATGACTGTGCCGGGTGGACGGTGCCGGACAGGCCCGGGAGTTCACGCAGAAAGAATCAGTACCTCCTGGCAGGTCCCGTACCGGCATCCGCTGTGGGACGGCACGAGCAGCGAAGCGCCCGTCGTGGAGCCGGCGACCGAGCGCCTCGCTGTCCGCGTTCGTGGATGATCAGGGGAGGGCCGTCGTGCACGCCATCGAGTGGCGTGATCATGACAGTCTTGCCTGTCTGACGATCCTGACGTGCGGGAACGTCACGCCGGGTTGCGGAGCGGTTGCTCCTCAGCCCAGCGCGGCTTCCCACCTGGTGTTGGAGCCGGCCGCGTCGGCCGGGAGGCGGTCCCGTGCGGCGGTGTCGCCGT
>NZ_DF968496.1:0-939 GCF_001270025.1 Streptomyces azureus
CCACATGGTGCCGATCCAGTTGAAGAACTTCACACCGGTCGGGACCGCGATCAGGAAGGTCATGAAGGAGAAGAACGGCAACAGCACACCGCCGGTGACGTACATGTGGTGCGCCCACACCGTCACGGACAGACCCGCGATCGCGATCGTCGCGCCGATCAGACCCGAGTAACCGAACATCGGCTTGCGGGAGAAGACCGGAATGACCTCGGAGATGATCCCGAAGAACGGCAGCGCGATGATGTACACCTCTGGATGGCCGAAGAACCAGAAGAGGTGTTGCCACAGCAGCGCGCCGCCGTTGGCGGAGTCGAAGATGTGGGCACCGAACTTGCGGTCCGCCTCCAGGGCGAACAGCGCGGCCGCCAGGACCGGGAAGGCCAGCAGGACCAGCACACCGGTCAGCAGCACGTTCCAGGTGAAGATCGGCATGCGGAACATCGTCATGCCCGGAGCGCGCATGCAGATGATCGTGGTGATGAAGTTGACCGAGCCGAGGATGGTGCCGAAGCCGGAGAAGGCCAGACCCATGATCCACATGTCGGCGCCGATGCCCGGGCTCCGGACCGCGTCCGACAGCGGGCTGTAGGCGAACCAGCCGAAGTCGGCCGCGCCCTGCGGCGTCAGGAAGCCGCCCACCGCGATGAGCGAGCCGAACAAGTACAGCCAGTAGGCGAACATGTTCAGCCGGGGGAAGGCCACGTCGGGCGCGCCGATCTGGAGCGGCATGATCCAGTTCGCGAAGCCGGCGAACAGCGGCGTCGCGAACATCAGCAGCATGATCGTGCCGTGCATCGTGAACGCCTGGTTGAACTGCTCGTTCGACATGATCTGCAGACCAGGCCGGGCGAGCTCGGCGCGCATGAACAGCGCCATCACGCCACCGATGACGAAGAACGCGAACGACGTCACCAGGTACAGCGTGCCGATCGTCTTGTG
>NZ_DF968497.1:0-5311 GCF_001270025.1 Streptomyces azureus
CAGTTACCGACGCGAGTGATCAAGTACGACGAGCCGTTCGAGGCCCGAGGTTAAAGATCAAGCTAGGGCGTGTCCGTAAAGTCCCGTCGTCCGCCCGGACGCCGCAGCGCAGGCGGGACTTTGCGGACACGCCCCAGCCAGCCGCGTCACCAACCTCTCCGAACAGCACACCTAGGGCCGGGAACAGGCAATGGCCCGCCCCCGTGAGGGGGACGGGCCACCGACGGGCGCTGATGCGAGAGCGTCAGTTGTCGCCGCTGCTCGTTCCACGACGGCGCATGCCGAAGAACACCGCGCCGCCACCGACGGCGACCAGGGCCGCCGCGATGCCGGCGATGATGCCGGTGTTGGAGTCGGCGCCGGTCTCGGCGAGGTTGGAGTCACCGGCCGCGGGCGCGGGCGCGTTGCCCGCCGGCGTGGTGCTCTCGCTCTCCGACGGAGCCGGGGTCTCGGCCGGGGTGTCGGACTCCTCGGCCGGCTTCGACGGGGAGGCCGACGGGGTCGGCGTGGCCGGCGGGGTGGAAGCGGGGGGCTCCTCCTCCTTCTTGCAGGCCGTGGCCGGGGTGACGAGGTTCGGCTTGATGTCCTCGTCGACGTACGGAGTGGCCTTGACGTGGATGCGGTACTCCGCGTTCGGCTTCCAGTCCTCGGCGAAGGTGATGGTGGTGCCTTCGCGCGAGCCCTTGACCACCTGCTCGCCGACCTTCTTCGCGTCGGCACCGTTGTTCTGCAGGTACACGGAGACCGTGGCCGGGACACCGGCGGGGTCCACGTCGGTGACGGTGATGACGCCCTTGTCGCCGTCACACTTCGCCTCGGCGGAGAACTCGTTGATGTTGCAGGCGAACGCGTTGCCGGAGGCACCGAGCGCGAGCGCGGCCGAGGCGGAGACGACACCGAGGATCCGCACGGGACGTGCGACGGTACGGCGCGATGCCGTACGGCGTGATACGGACAGAACTGCCACGTTTGTCCTTTACAGGATGCGCAAATGCGGGGGGTGGAGGCAGTGGTGACTGGACATCAGCACTACCGGGAGGCTCTCAGGTCTATAAGCGCCGCATAAGTAGTGTCAACGCATATGCAGGTTGCAAGCACTTGCTTTGCCAGCTTATTAACCGCCGAGACGTTTCAACGCCTCCGGCGCTTGCTCGATCCGCTCCACCAGCGCGATCCGCGCCTCCATCGAACGGCCCCCGGCCAGCGACTGGAGCAGCGGCCACGTCGGCAGCTTCTCCGTCCAGTGCACGCGGTTCACGAGCACCATCGGCGTCGGCTCGCCCCGCGACTCGTAGTAGTTGGGCGTCGCGTTGTCGAAGATCTCCTGCACGGTCCCGGCGGCGCCCGGCAGGAACACGACTCCCGCGTTGGACCGGGCCAGCAGGCCGTCCTCGCGGGTGGCGTTGGCGAAGTACTTGGCGATGTGCGACGCGAAGGCGTTCGGCGGCTCGTGGCCGTAGAACCAGGTCGGGATGCCGACGGAACGCCCGCCTTGCGGCCAGCGCATGCGTATCTCGAAGGCGGCCGTCGCCCACTGGGTGATCGACGGCGTGAAGTGCGGTGCCTTGGCGAGCAGTTCGAGCGACTCGGTGAGCATCTCGTCGCCGAACGGGGCGGCGTACGCGCCGAGGTTCGCGGCCTCCATCGCGCCGGGGCCGCCGCCCGTGGCGACCGTGAAACCGGCACGGGCCAGCTCCCGGCCGAGCCGCGCCGCCCCCGCGTACTCCTCCGTGCCACGAGCCATCGCGTGGCCGCCCATCACGCCCACGACCCGGGCGCCGGAAAGGAGTTCGTCGAGTGCGTCCGAGACCGAGTCGTCGTGGACCGCGCGCAGCATGGAGGCGTAGATGTCCCGGTCCGCCTTCGTGCGCTGGAACCAGGCGTACGCCCGGGCGTCGGGCGTGGCCTCGTAGCCGTCCGGCAGCGACTCGAAGAGCTCGTCCGGCGAGTAGACGTGGCCGCGGTACGGGTCGAAGGGAAGGTCGGGGGCCGGCGGGAAGACCAGGGCGCCGTCCGCGCGGACCTTCGTGGCGGCCTCCTCGCGCATCGCGCAGCCGAGGAAGACGGCGCCAGCGGTGTCCGTGGTGAGCAGTTCGCGCGTACGGTCCGTCAGGTCGACGGCCTGGACGCGGTGACCGGCGAGCGTGCCGCGCGCCGAGACGGTCGCGTCGAACTCCTCGAGCGTCTCGATCTCACGGTCGTCGTGGTGGGCCGCATGGGCGGGCATCGTCTGCACCCGCCCATGCTGGCACAGCCATGTCTCAGCCCTCGACTGCCGACGGGTCCATCCACACGACCTCCCAGGTGTGGCCGTCCAGGTCGTCGAAGGAACGGCCGTACATGAAGCCGTGGTCCTGGGTCTCGCCGGAGACCGAGCCGCCGGCCGCTACGGCCTTCTCGACCAGTTCGTCGACCTTCTCACGGCTCTCGGCGCTCAGCGCGATCAGCACCTCGCTGGTCTTCCTCGAGTCCGCGATCTCCTTCTTCGTGAACTGGGCGTACTTCTCCTTGGTGTGGACCATGGCGACGATGGTCTCGCTGATCACGACCGAGGCGGTGGTGTCGTCGCTGAACTGCTCGTTGATCGAGTAGCCGAGCTCCGTGAAGAACTTCTTCGAGGCGTCGAGGTCGCTGACGCACAGGTTCACGAAGATCATCTGCTGGTACATAGCCGGGTCTCTCCCATCGGGTCTGTGTCGTTACGTGGGGACAGACCGGGGGCCGGCGCGGAACTCATCGCCGTACGGAGATTTTTTTCGTACGAGTTTTTCAGCGGGCTTCAGCGGGCCAGCGGCAGCGCCGCCAGCTCGGCGACCGTCAGGGTCAGCGGGCCGAACAGGGCGAGCAGCGCGCCCGCGCGGAGGGCGGCGGCGCTCCGCAGCATCGTCGCGGGGGCGCCGAGACGCAGCAGCGCGGCGGTGGTGTCGGCGCGGGCCTGGCGGGCCTCGACGGCGGCCGTGAGGAGCGTCCCCACGGTGCAACCGGTCACCAGCAGCACGCCGAGCGTGGTGAGCGGACCGAGCGACAGCCCGTCCGGGGCGTGCAGCAGCGCCATGGCGTACGCGGCCGCCAGCACCGCGCAGACCACGCCCAGGGGGCGGCCGATCCGGTCGGCCTCCGCCATGAGGATCCGGCCGGCCAGGAGCCGGAGGGCGCCGGGGCGGGCCGACTGGAGCAGCCGTCCGCACAGATGGGTCAGGCCCGGACCGGCCAGGGCCAGGCCGACGGCGGCCAGCGCCCAGCCCGCCAGGACGCCGGGGGAGGCACCGGAGAAGGTGAGGTCGGGGGGCGTGGGGGCGGTACGGCTCGTGTACGTCTCCACGGCGAGACCCGCGGCCAGGAGGGTGATGCCCCAGGGGAGATCGGAAGGGGCGGCGGTGAGGGCGTCGTCGGGCAGGGGGATGTCCGGCAGGGCCGCGTCGGAAGCGGCGGGATCGTCGGCGCCGTCCGGTGCCGCGGCGTGCCGGGCCGAGTGCCGCGGGGCGTTCTCGGCCGCGTGCGCGGCGCTCCCGGCCGGGATCACGGCGCTCACGGCGACGTGTGTCTCCGTCTGAGGGCCGGACTGCTCGACGGGGTCCTCGACCGTGCTCACCGCGCTCCCGGCGCCCCGGGCGGTCGAGCCCGTGGCCGCGGCCGGGACGGACGCGCCCGCCCGCGCCGGCGGCGGCCCGCCGTTCGGCCCGGCCGACCCGCTGGGCCCGGCCGAGGCGGCGGGTTCGGCGGGCTCGGCGGCGCGACCGTGCGTGGGCCGGACGATCTGCCGGCCGAAACGGCCGTACGTCCCGGCCGGCCGGGACGGGGCCGGGACCGTCTCCCTCGGGCGCAGCGCCAGCGCCACCGCCACCGACGCGGCTGCGGGCACGATCGCGAGCAGCGTCAGGGCTCCCGGCAGCGGCAGCGGCTGGCCCGCCCCGAGGGACTCGGCGGCCGCGCCGTCGAAGGGCATGCCCGTCAGATCGCCGCGCAGGTGCAGGAAGAACAGCAGGGCCAGCATCGAGCCCAGCGTGCAGGACAGGGCTGTCGTCGTCGCCGAGACGGCCATCAGGCGCAGCGGTCCGAGGCCGATCGCGGAGAGGCCGGGGCGGGGCTTCGTACCGGGGTCGGTACGGGCCACCGCGACCGCGAAGTACACCGTGGCGGCCAGGGGAGCCACGCACCAGGCCAGGCGCAGCAGGGCGGCGCCGGTGGCGCCGGGGTGGCCCAGCGCGTATCCGAGGGTGCAGAGCAAAAGGAAACCCGTCCCCGCCGAGGCCGCCGCGACCAGGAGGCGGCGCAGCTGGACGGCGGGGTGGGCGCCGCGGGTCAGACGGAGAGCGAGCACGCGGCCCGGCCTTCCGTCTCGGTGGGCTCGGTGACCGGCGGCAGGTGCACCGTCTGCACGCGCCGTCCGTCGAGCAGGGACACCGTGCGGTCGGCGAGCGCAGCGGTCTCCGCGTCGTGCGTGGCCAGGACGACCGTGATGCCGTGGGAGCGGGCCGCCGTGGTGAGGGTGCGCAGCACATGGGCGCGGTCGGCGCGGTGCAGGGGCGCCGTGGGCTCGTCGGCGAACAGCACCGAGGGGGCGGGGGCGAGGGCGCGGGCGATGCACACCCGCTGCCGCTCGGCCTGCACCAGCTGGTGCGGACGTTTGCGGGCGCCCTCGCCGATGTCCAGGCGCTCCAGCCACTCCAGGGCCGCGGTCTTGGCGCGGCGCCGGCTGGTGCCGCGCAGCATCAGCGGCAGGGCGGCGTTCTCCCAGGCGTTGAGCTCCGGGACCAGCGAGGGGGCCGGGTCGATCCAGCCGAAGCGGTCGCGGCGCAGCCGCTCGCGGGTGAGGGGGCCCATGGTGTGCACGGGCACGCTGTTGAACCAGACCTCGCCGCGCCGGACGGGCGCCAGGCCGGACAGGCAGCGCAGCAGGGTCGTCTTGCCGCTGCCGCGCGGGCCGCTGACGGCGAGGATCTCGCCCTCCCGGACGCCGAGCGAGACACCGCTGAGCG
The DNA here is from genome assembly GCF_001270025.1 of Streptomyces azureus. Classification (NCBI taxonomy): domain Bacteria; kingdom Bacillati; phylum Actinomycetota; class Actinomycetes; order Kitasatosporales; family Streptomycetaceae; genus Streptomyces; species Streptomyces azureus. Next base: position 4,980 of record NZ_DF968497.1, read on the forward strand.
CGGGGGAGCCGTCGTCGTGCTGGAAGTGCAGGGCGCGTGCCCAGAGCACGTCGTTGTCAGGCGGGGCCTCCATGGGCGTACACCTCGGTTCAGATCCGTAGTTCCCGTGCCGTCCCCCGTGCGGGGGAACGAAGGCAGGGCCGATCGGTCACTGGGCACGCTAGGCAGTAGGCGGCGGGACGCCGGACAGCACGCGGCCCCGGGCCGCCGTTTCTCACTCGAACGGGGGGCACCGGGGCCGGTGTTGATCATCCATGCAGACGATCGGAGCGACGGCCGGTCAGAGCTTGGTCCACGCCTCGGAGAGGGTGGCGCGCAGGATCTGCTCGACC
>NZ_DF968498.1:0-137 GCF_001270025.1 Streptomyces azureus
CTTCCAGCGCGCAGATCACCGAATAGGGCCAGCCAGGGACGGGGATGTGCTGGTCCTTGCCACGTCCGCAGGTGTGAGACAGGATCCGCTGCGGTGAGGTGTGCGCGTCGGGACGCAGCCAGCAGGTGATGTCGGCG
>NZ_DF968499.1:0-1605 GCF_001270025.1 Streptomyces azureus
CGAAACAGCGAACGAAGAAGTCAACAACCACACGACCCCGCCGCACAGGTTAAAGATCAAGCTAGCCGCCCTCCAGCGCGGCCACCGCTTCCTTCGCGGCCTTGATGGCGCCCTTGTTGATCGTGTCCGTGCTCGGTGCCTTCTTCGACTCGAAGTCGCTGCCGTTGTACGTGACGACCACCAGCGCGTTGGACGCGCGGACGAACACCTGGCCCTCGCGGGTCTCCTGCTTGTCCTCGGTGGTGAGGTTGACGATGGAGTACGCGGTGTCACCCAGACCGGGGACGGCACCTCCGCCGCTCTTCTCCTCGGTGCGCCCCTTGTAGGCCTTCTCCGCCGCCTCGTCCGACTCCATCACCTCGAAGGACACGTCGAGCCAGCGGTAGTTGTACCCCTTGAGCGCGTTCCAGGAGCAGGTGCGGCGCAACTCCGTGTCCGTGGACGGGATCTCCTTCCCGGCCGTCTTGGCACCCGGCACCAGCGACTCGACCGTCTTCTTGGCGACGCTGTCGCACGGCGCGGGCGCGGCCGAGTAGGCCTTCGACCCCGTCGACGTCGACGGGGCGGACGCGGACTGGGTCTCGGTCTTCTCGTCGGCCGGCTTGTGCTCGGCGGCCTGCGGCGCGGCGAGCGGGCCGGACGACAGTGCCCAGCCCGCCGCGGCGAGCACGGCCACCGGGGACAGGCGTGCGGTCAGGGCCAGGGGCAGAGGTAGGGAACGCACGGCGCCCTTCTCGTGGGGGACGGACGGTGCGGATCTGGTCCGCACGGCGGACGGGACGACAGTTTCACATGACTCTCTGTGGTGCGAAAGGGCGAACTCGCTCCGTGGCTGCGCGGTGACGGTGACTCACTGTCGACGGTCGTGGTTTCGGTCGGTTCGGCGGTCACTGGGCGGTTTGTCATCGCACGGGGCGCACAGGAGCGGGGTGGCCTATCGTTGCGGACATGGTCTTCCAGCCGTCGACGGAACCCGCCGTCTTCCACGCAACGCTCCGCGACCAGTTCGAGACATTCCTCGATGAGCATCGCTCCGCGCTGCACGACAGCCTGAACGGGCTGACCGAAGAGCAGGCACGCCGGTCACTGGTCCCGTCCAAGACGACGCTGCTCGGCCTGGTCAAGCACGCCACGTTCGTAGAGAAGGTCTGGTTCGACGAGGGGACAACCTGCCGGTCCCGTGCCGTGATCGGCATTCCCGACTCGCCCGACGAGTCGTTCGACCTCCACGACGACGACACGATCGCCACAGTCCAGCACGCCTACCAGCAGGCATGCGCGGCATCCCGTCGCGCCACGGCAAAGCTGACGCTGGACGACCTCGTACTGGGCAACCGCCGGGGCCCGCTGCCGCTGCGCTGGGTCTACCTCCACACGTTGCGCGAGCTGGCCCAGCACTGCGGCCACGCCGACATCCTCCGCGAGCAAATCCTCAGCGGCACGACATCCCACGGCTGAAGCGGAGGCTGTCCGAAGTTCACAGCACGTCCCCCGCGCCTCTCCACCGAGGTACTGCCCAGGCCAGCACGTAGCCGATGCCGTTGACGGCCCAGTGCAGCGCCGCGGGCGCCAGCAGACTTCCGGACCGGCGCCGCAGCTCGCACA
>NZ_DF968500.1:0-142 GCF_001270025.1 Streptomyces azureus
ACCGGCTTCGTCGTGGCGAACAACTGCTCCGCATCCGGAGCCTGGTAATACGCCGACAACCCCTGAAACCTGGAGTGGATGTCACCACCGGCATCCCGGACATGACCCGCGTCCTTCTTCAGGTCCGCGTAGTCGGTCTCCA
>NZ_DF968501.1:0-291 GCF_001270025.1 Streptomyces azureus
ACCTCCCTCCCATCCCACCCCACCCCCCCCAGCCGTAAGCCCCGGCCAGGCCCGAGGCGTACGCCTGAACGGCTGAGGCCTGGGGGCGGCCCCGGTCGGGACGCGCGGGCGCAGGCATCCGACCACCACCGCGACTCCCGATCCCGGCGCGCAGCTCCAGGTCCAAAGCCGACCTGGTGCTCAGCGTCCGGTCTCATGTGGGGCCGGTGTCTGAGCTCGACGTGGGGGGCCGGTGTTCGAGGCTGACGTGGGGCCCTGTCCGAGCCCTGTGTGGGGTCGGCGTCCGGTCTC
>NZ_DF968502.1:0-4129 GCF_001270025.1 Streptomyces azureus
TCGAGTACCTGGCGCCCGCCCTCGTGCTGGGCTGGGTCCGGTTCGTGCAGCGGCGGCCCGTGACGCGTGCCGCAGCGGTCGGTGTCGTCCTCGCCGTCGGCGGGCTCGCGTGCGTCGTCGAGGTGTGGTCGGGGCTCGGCTTCGATGCCCTGGGACTGCTGCTCGCACTCGGCGCGGCCTGCTGCCAGGTCGGTTACTTCATCCTCTCCGACCAGGGCAGCGACGCCGGGGACGAGGCGCCCGACCCCCTCGGCGTCATCGCCTACGGCCTGCTCGTCGGCGCTGCCGTGCTGACCGTCATCGCCCGGCCCTGGAACATGGACTGGTCCGTGCTCACGGGCACCGCGCGCATGAACGGCACGCCCGTCGCCGCGATCGCCCTGCTGGCCTGGATCGTCCTCGTCGCCACGGTCGTCGCCTACGTCACCGGCGTGCTCGCCGTGCGCCGGCTGTCCCCACAGGTCGCCGGTGTCGTGGCCTGTCTCGAAGCGGTCATCGCCACCGTCCTGGCCTGGATCCTGCTGGGTGAGCACCTGTCGGCCCCGCAGCTCGCCGGTGGCGTGATCGTGCTGGTGGGCGCGTTCATCGCACAGTCCTCGACGCCCTCGAAGGGCTCCGGACAGCCGGTGGCGAGCGGCGGCCCGGAAAGGAAGTTGTCCCGGCCCGGCAGGGCCGCATAGGGTGCCGATCATGCCTTCGAACGCACTCGTTCTTCCGCCTCCGGCCGCCTGAGGCGGGCCCTCCGGAAACCGCGCCCGGCGTGTCACTGCCGGGCCGAACGGTGCTGCCCGCAGACGAAGTCCGCGGACCCCGCTGATCCGACGTGATCCGGGGCCCTTCCCGAACTTCCGCGCACCAGCCGCCGCCGATCCCGCGCGGCGCGCCGTGCGCGTCTGCGGAGAGAACACGTGTCGAACACTGCCTCCGGCCTGCCCGTAGGGCGAGGCCTCCTCTATCTGATCGTCGCCGGTGTCGCCTGGGGCACCGCGGGCGCGGCCGCCTCACTGGTCTACCAGGTCAGTGACATGGGGCCCGTCGCCCTCTCCTTCTGGCGCTGTGCCGCCGGACTCGTGCTGCTGCTCGCAGTCCGCCTCGTCCGGCCGCGCGCCCAGGCCGCCGTACGCGAGCCGCTTGGCCGCCGGACGCTGCGAGCCGGCATCACCGGAATCGGGCTCGCGGTGTTCCAGACGGCGTACTTCGCGGCCGTCTCCGCCACCGGCCTCGCCGTCGCCACGGTCGTCACCCTGGGCGCCGGACCGGTGTTCATCGCGCTCGGCGCCCGGCTGACGCTCGCCGAGCGCCTCGGCCGGGGCGGAACCGCCGCCGTCGTGGGCGCGCTCACCGGGCTCGCGGTCCTCGTCCTCGGCGGCGGGGGCACGGCCGTGCGCCCGTGGGGTGTGTTGCTCGCGCTGCTGTCCGCGGCCGGGTACAGCGTGATGACGCTGCTCATCCGCCGGTGGGGCCGCGGCGGCGAGGCCGACTCCTCCCGGACGACCGTCGGGGCCTTCGCCGTCACGAGCCTGTGCCTGTTGCCGTTCGCCCTGTCCGAGGGGCTGCTGCCGCACACCGAGGACCCCGGCCGGGTCCTGGTCCTGCTGGCGTACGTCGCCGCCGTCCCCACGGCTCTCGCCTACGGCCTCTACTTCGCGGGCGCGGCCGTCGTACGGTCGGCCACCGTCTCGGTGATCATGCTGCTGGAGCCGGTGAGCGCGGCGGCGCTCGCCGTCGTGCTGCTCGGTGAGCACCTCACGGCGGCGACGCTGGCCGGCACTTTGCTGATGCTGGGCTCGGTCGCGGGGCTTGCGGTGGGGGAGGCACGGGGTGCGAGGGCCAAGGAGCCAGTGATGCTCGTGTGACTAGGGGGTGGGGAGTTGCGGCTGGTTGCGCAGCTCCCCGCCCCCTTACCGTGCCCTCAAGTAGTCGGGCAGTTCGGTGCCGGGGGCCAGGTCGGGGTCGGCGATCGGAGCACCGTAGGTCTTCCGCACCGGGACCACACCGGCCCAGTGCGGCAGGCCGAGGTCCTCCGGTTCGTCGTCCACGCCGCCCGTGCGGAGCTTGGCGGAGACCTCGTCCAGGTCGAGGCGGATCACCGCGGTGGCGGCCAGCTCCTTCTTGTTGGCCGGCCGCGAGTCGGCCGAACGCCCCGGCACGACATGGTCGACCAGGGCGTCCAGGGCCTGCCGCTTCTCCTCGGGGTCCGCCACGTCGTGGGCGACGCCGTGCACCACCACGGAGCGGTAGTTGACCGAGTGGTGGAAGGCCGAGCGGGCCAGGACCAGCCCGTCGACGTGCGTGACGGTCAGGCAGACCGGGAGACCCGGGTCGGCCTGGCCTGCCGCCCGCAGCGGGCGCGAGCCCGTCGAACCGTGCACGTAGAGCCGCTCGCCGACCCGGGCGTACAGCGTGGGCAGTACGACCGGCGTGCCGTCGCGGACGAAGCCCAGATGGCAGACGTAGGCCTCGTCGAGTATCGAGTGCACCAGTTCCCTGTCGTACGAGGCCCGGTCCGCCGAGCGGGTGGGGACGGTGCGGTCGGTGGGGGCGTAGGCGGCGGGTCGCGACGGCGTCTGCGGGGTCCCCTGCATGGCACTTCTCCATTGCACTAGTGCATAATCAGTTTTGTGCTAGGAGAGTATCGGATCAGCGGACGTCGCGCAGCGGACATTTCCGCGAGCATCGAGCGGGCGGTGGGGAGCGGTGAGCTGCGGCCGGGGCAACTGCTGCCGCCCATGCGGGAGCTGGCGGAGCGGCTGGGAGTGAATCCCAACACGGTCGCGGCCGCGTACCGGACCCTGCGCGAGCGCGGGGTCATCGAGACCGCGGGCCGGCGCGGCAGCCGGGTGCGGCCCGCGCCGGCCACGACCGGGCGGGACCACATCATGGTCGACGTCCCCGAAGGCGTGCGCGACGTGTCCAGCGGCAATCCGGATCCGGCGCTGCTGCCGGCCCTCGCGGCGGCGTTCGCGGCGGCGGCCGCCGAGGGCGACCGTGCTCCCGTCCTGTACGGCGAGGCGCCCGTGGATCCGGAGCTGGCCCGGATCGCCCGGGACGGGTTCGACGCCGACGGGGTGCCGGAAGGGCCGCTCGCCGTGGTCTCCGGGGCGCTCGACGCCGTGGAGCGGGTCCTGGCGGCCCACCTCAAGCCCGGCGACACCGTCGCCGTCGAGGATCCCGGCTGGAGCCGGATCCTGGACCTCGTCCCGGCGCTCGGGCTGCGGACCGTCCCCGTCGGTCTCGACGACGAGGGGCCGTACGTCGATGACGTACGGCGGGCGCTGGAGGCCGGGGCGCGTGCCCTGATCGTCACGGACCGGGCGCAGAACCCGACCGGCGCCGCGGTGAGCGCCACACGCGCGCGTGCCCTGCGGTCGGTGCTCCAGGAGCACCCGGAGACCCTCCTCATCGAGGACGACCACGGGCACGGCATCGTCGACATGCCCCTCCACCCGCTGGCCGGAGCCACCCGGCACTGGGCGTTCGTGCGCTCCGCGGCCAAGGCCTACGGCCCCGATCTGCGCCTCGCTCTGCTCACCGGGGACGCCGTCACCGTCGACCGGGTCCACGGCCGGCAGCAGCTCGGGCCCGGCTGGGTCAGCCGGCTGATCCAGCGGGCGTTGGTGCGGCTGTGGGCCGACGGGGCGGTGGACACGCGCGCGGTGGCGGCGGCGTACGAGGGGCGCCGGGACGCGCTGATCGGCGCGCTCGGTCGGCGCGGTGTCGTGGCGCAGGGGCGCAGCGGTATGAACGTGTGGGTGCCCGTGCCGGACGAGACCGGCGCCGTCGCCCGGTTGCTGCACGGGGGCTGGGCCGTCGCCCCCGGCGCGCGCTTCCGGCTGAGCACACCGCCCGGCATCCGGGTCACCGTCTCGACGCTCGCCGAGGACGAGATCGAGGAACTGGCGGACGCGATCGCCTCGGCCTTGAGGCCGGCGCCGGCGCGGAGTTACGTCTGAGGCTTCCCGGCTGGGTTCGTGGCGTCCGCCAAGCCGCTACGTCTGCGGCGTCAGCGAACCGGCTACGTCCGACGGGTCGGCGGAGCCGCTACGTCCGAGGCGTTCGCCGGACCGCTACGTCCGAGGCGTTCGCTGGATCTCCGAGTTGGAGGGGTTGGCCGGACCCGCCGAGTCTG
>NZ_DF968503.1:0-1189 GCF_001270025.1 Streptomyces azureus
TCAGTGATGCGGCTGCGAACAGGACGTCCCTGATCGCCTCTTTGTCCCCCACCTGGCCCGCTGCCGCCTCCTGCGGAGGCACGTGGCCCGCTGCCAGACGGCAGAACTCGACGCCGTCCAGGGCGATATGGGCCACCTCGTGTTCGGCGGAGCCCTTCGCGGCGGGGGAGTCGAGGGGGATCAGCCACTCGCCGCCGCCCGAGCCCTCGATCTCCAGGCGGAGACTGCGGCCCGGTTCGCCCGCTGTCACCAGATGGCGGTGGTGAGCGGGTGCCGCCAGGCCGTTGCGGCGGCGGTGGGCCAGGGCGTCCGGCAGCATGCGGGCGGCCAGGTCGATCATGCGGTGCAGATGGCGAGGCGAGGGCGGGTCGTACGGATAGTCGACCGCGTCCGCGATGTCCTCCGCGTGCACCCAGCACTCGAAGGCCCGGTCGAGCATCGCGTCGTGCAGGGGCAGCTCGAAGTCGCCGTACGGCACCGGCAGCCCGCCGACGCCGCTGCCCGTGAAGGACACCGTGCGGACGAGGTTGTGGCCCTGCTCCCGCCAGGGCGCCCGCACGGCACGGGTGGGCGGGAAGCGGGAGGCACTCCAGTACGCTTCGGTGCGGGCCGCCGGCGTCGGACGCCGGGACGTGACGTCGCCCAGCGGGTCGTCGAGGCCCAGCGCGACCGCCACCAGCCCGTCCACGCTGAGCAGATGCGCGATGACGCCGGCGACGGTGGTACGGCGGCTCGTGGCCTCGTCGGCCCGGAACCAGCGCAGTCGTACCGGCGCGTGCCACTCGGCGTCGCCGAAGTCCTGGAGCAGGGCGTCCAGGCGCGCGGTCTCGGCGTCGTACGCGGCGGCCCAGTCCGGCACCGGGATGCGCGGCGGGCGGCGCTCCAGGCAGGACTCCAGAACCCGCGTGCGCAGGCCCGGGTCCAGGTCGAGACTGTCGGGGCGCTGCAGCAGTCCGACCGCCTCGCGCAGCCGCCGCGCCTCGTCGGCACAGGGGCCGCACTCGCCGAGGTGCTCCTCGACGGCCGTGGTCTCCTCCGCCGAGCACGCGGCCAGCGCCCAGGCGCCGAGCAGGGCCTTCAGCACGGGGTGCTCGAACACGGGCCGTACGGGCGGCGGCGATGGCGCGTCACCGAACTCCTCCAGCGCGGGCAACGGCAGCCCGCTGTCCTCGACGGAGACCCGGGGCGT
>NZ_DF968504.1:0-3274 GCF_001270025.1 Streptomyces azureus
CCCACCGAGGGGCCTGAGCGCCTCCCGAACCACCGCCACCGCAACCCGCGTCCTGCGCCAGCTCGCCCACGACCCCCGCACCATCGCCCTGCTGGTCCTCATCCCCTGCGTGATGCTGTTCCTGCTGCGCTACGTCTTCGACGGCAGCCCGCGCACCTTCGACAGCATCGGCGCGTCCCTGCTCGGGATCTTCCCGCTGATCACGATGTTCCTGGTGACGTCCATCGCCACCCTGCGCGAACGCACCTCCGGCACCCTCGAACGCCTCCTCGCCATGCCCCTCGGCAGGGGCGACCTCATCGCCGGCTACGCCCTCGCCTTCGGCACCCTCGCGATCATCCAGTCCGCCCTGGCCACGGGCCTCGCCGTCTGGTTCCTCGGTCTCGACGTCACCGGCAGCCCCTGGCTCCTCCTCCTGGTGGCCCTCCTCGACGCCCTCCTCGGCACGGCCCTCGGCCTCTTCGTCTCGGCCTTCGCGGCCTCGGAGTTCCAGGCGGTCCAGTTCATGCCGGCGGTGATCTTCCCCCAGCTCCTCCTCTGCGGCCTGTTCACGCCCCGCGACAACATGCACCCGGTCCTGGAGGCCATCTCCGACGTCCTCCCCATGTCCTACGCGGTGGACGGCATGAACGAGGTCCTCCGCCACACGGACATGACCGCCACCTTCGTCCGCGACGTCCTGATCGTCGCGGGCTGCGCCCTCCTGGTGCTGGGACTGGGCGCGGCGACCCTCAGGCGCCGGACGGCGTAGCCGACGCAGCCCGCCCGGCGTTCGACCGACATCCCGCCCACCGGACACGCGCCCCACCCCACCACCCCCGAGTGCGAGGATGAACCCGGACGACGCGCAACCCCCGGAGGGCACCGAAAGCCATGACCCAGAAAGTCGCAGTCCTCGGCACCGGCAAGATCGGCGAAGCCCTGATCAGCGGAATGATCCGAGCCGGCTGGACCCCGGCCGACCTCCTGGTCACCGCCCGCCGTCAGGAACGGGCCGAAGAGCTCCGCACCCGCTACGGCGTCACACCGGTCACCAACCCGGAAGCCGCGAAGACCGCCGACACCCTGATCCTCACGGTCAAACCGCAGGACATGGGCACCCTTCTCGACGAGCTGGCCCCCCACGTCCCCGCCGACCGCCTGGTCGTCAGCGGCGCCGCCGGCATCCCCACCGCGTACTTCGAGGAGCGCCTCGCCCCCGGCACCCCGGTCATCCGCGTCATGACGAACACCCCCGCCCTGGTCGACGAGGCGATGTCCGTCATCTCCGCCGGCACCCACGCCACCGCCGACCACCTCGCCCACACCGAGGAGATCTTCGGCGCCGTCGGCAAGACCCTCCGCGTCCCCGAGTCCCAGCAGGACGCCTGCACGGCCCTCTCCGGCTCCGGCCCGGCCTACTTCTTCTACCTGGTCGAAGCCATGACCGACGCCGGCATCCTCCTCGGCCTGCCCCGCGACAAGGCCCACGACCTGATCGTCCAGTCCGCGATCGGCGCCGCGACGATGCTCCGCGACAGCGGCGAACACCCGGTCAAGCTCCGCGAGAACGTCACGTCCCCCGCCGGCACGACGATCAACGCCATCCGCGAACTCGAGAACCACGGCGTACGAGCCGCCCTCATCGCCGCCCTCGAAGCCGCCCGCGACCGCAGCCGCGCCCTGGCCACTGGCAACAACAGCTGAGCACTGCGGGCGTCGGTCGGGCGGCCCGCCCGACCGACGCCCACACCACCACCTCACACCCTCAGCACGGCCCCACCCGCGTCCGCCCCCTCCGGCACGGCCGGCAGCAACCCGATCGCGCGATAAGCGGCATCCACGTTCGGCCGGGCCATCCCCCGAGCCCGCTCCGCCCCGTCCCGCAGCACCCCCTCCACGTAACCGGGATCCGCACACAACTCCTTGTGCCGCTCCTGCACTGGCCTGAGCACCTCGACCACAGCCTCCGCGGTGTCCTTCTTCAAGGCCCCGTACGACGTATACGCCCCGCTCAGCTCCTCAGGGCTCCCACCCGAGCACGCGGCGAGGATCTCCAGCAGATTGGTGAGCCCCGGCCGGGCCTCCCGGTCGTACACGACCTCCCGCCCACTGTCGGTCACGGCCCGCATGACCTTCTTCCGCACCACGTCCGGCTCGTCCAGCAGATAGACGATCCCCGGCCCGACGTCGTCGCTCTTGCCCATCTTCGACGTCGGATCCTGCAGATTCATCACCCGCGCCGCCACGCCCGGACGCGTGGCCCGAGGCACCACGAACGTATGCCCGTACCGTTGGTTGAACCGCACCGCCAGGTCCCGCGTCAGCTCCACGTGCTGCACCTGATCGTCACCCACCGGCACCTCATCAGCCCCGTACGCCAGGATGTCCGCCGCCATCAGCACCGGATACGTCAGCAGCGACAGCCGCACACTCCCGCCCCGCCGCTGCTCCCGCGCGGCCTTCTCCTTGTACTGGATCATCCGCCGCATCTCACCGTCGGTGGCCACGCACTCCAGCACGTACGACAGCCGGGCGTGCTCGTCCACATGACTCTGCACGAACAGCGTGCACAGCTCCGGATCCAGCCCGGACGCCAGCAACAAGGTCGCCGCCTGCCGACTCAGCCTGCGCACCCGCGCGGGATCGTGGTCCACGGTCAGCGCGTGCAGATCCACGACACAGAACAAGGCGTCGGCCTCGTACTGGTCGACGGCAGCCCACCGCCGCATGGCTCCCAGGTAGTTCCCCAGCGTCAGATGCCCCGTCGGCTTGACCCCGCTGAAGACCCGTGTCATCTCTCCTCCACCTTCCGGTCGTGACCGCCGCTTCGGTGGCCGCCCCTCGGTGGTCTGGAGGGAGAAACAAGAACGGCCGCCGAAGCGGCGGCCGTTGAGTGCATACGTGAGGACGGCCGCCGTCAGGCGGCCCACCACAGCTGGGTACACGTACGCGTCGTCATGCGCCCCAGACTACGCCCCGGGAGTGCCGTCCGCCCTTGAGTTGACACGCCCAGACCCCGTCCGTAGTGTTCTCCGAGTTGCCCGACGTGAGCGCCGACCCCGGTCGGTCCCCGGGCAGCCAATCCGCAGGTACCAACCACTACTCGACGAAGTAGTTCTGTCGTCGTTTCATTGGCATGCGTATTTACGGAATGAGGAATCCCCGTTCGAAAGGACGCGGCCCCCGATTGGCTCGGGAGCCGGGGAATCCGCTAAAGTCTCACTCGTCGGAACGGCCCAACAGCCGCGAAGACAAACCCTGCTGACAGGGAATCGGGTCCGAAAGGATCTGA
>NZ_DF968505.1:0-708 GCF_001270025.1 Streptomyces azureus
GGCTTCCCACCTGGTGTTGGAGCCGGCCGCGTCGGCCGGGAGGCGGTCCCGTGCGGCGGTGTCGCCGTACATGGTCCAGCGGGCCCAGTCGACGACGGTCCTCGGGAAGCGCTGGTCGCTCCAGAAGCTGGTGTGGCTGCCGCCGACGAAGGTGAGGAACGCCTTGGGCCAGGTCATCTCCGTGTACGCCTGCCGGGCCGAGGAGTACTGCGTGGTCGAGTCCCGGTCGCCGTGGACGAACAGGACCTTGGCGGAGACCGAACTGGACGGGTTGCCCATGTCCACGCAGGACTGGGGGTTGGCGGAGATGATCCGGCGGTCGGGCCAGGAGGTCAGCAGGCCATGGGTGATCATGCCGCCCAGGGAGTGGCCCGAGACGCCGACGCCGATCCCGGTGTTGATGTGCCCGGCCAGCGGACCGCTCGCGTTGAGCGCGAGGGTGTTGGTGAGGATCTGCGAGACGTCCTTGGAGGAGTTGCCGTTGTTGACGTCATTGAAGTTGTGGTTGAAGTGCGGGGCGGGGACGACGAAGCCCGCCGAGGCCAGGGCCCGGATGATGAACAGGGAGTTCTGCGGGCTGCTTCCGTAGCCGTGGGTGAAGTTGTAGACGGGGAAGACACCGCCCGCGACCGGGGCGTTCGTCACCGGGTTGCCGCCGGGGGTGCCGGTGGCCGGGTAGTAGACGTAGGTGGTGCACCGGCGGCTGCC
>NZ_DF968506.1:0-137 GCF_001270025.1 Streptomyces azureus
TGAGCCGGGTGGTCCCGGCGGTCCCGGTGGCTTCAGCGAGGCTGGTCGTTCTGGCGGCCCCGGTGGTTCCAATGAGCCGGGTGGTCCCGGCGGTCCCGGTGGCTTCAGCGAGGCTGGTCGTTCTGGCGGCCCCGGTG
>NZ_DF968506.1:147-24511 GCF_001270025.1 Streptomyces azureus
GACCGGCTTCGTCGTGGCGAACAACTGCTCCGCATCCGGAGCCTGGTAATACGCCGACAACCCCTGAAACCTGGAGTGGATGTCACCACCGGCATCCCGGACATGACCCGCGTCCTTCTTCAGGTCCGCGTAGTCGGTCTCCAGCTGCTCCAGATTCCCCGTGAACTGCGGAATCTTCTCCGGCTGGATCACGCTTCCCCCCACCCCCGTACATCCGTTGCCGACCTGCCCGGTCAACTCACACTGGGCCATCGCAAGTTGGATCATCATATAAACGGGCGCTGGTGCGCTCTCAGGTCCGTTACGGAATCCCTACAAGGGAACGTCGGTCAGCGGAGCGCCCGTCGGCACTGGCCGCCCTCCCGTCCGTACGCGTACACCGGCTGCAACCGAGCCACGTCACCCGTCGTCATCCCCGACAACACCTGCCTCGGGCAACCCGATCAGCGCCCCTGCGCGATCAGGAGTCCGGGCGGCGAGGGTGGTGGGGGCGGGACGGAACCGGAGGGGGAGACACGCATGCACACGACGGAGCACACGGAACCCAGGCCCGACGAGGCGTCGGAGGGGAACGAACACGAGGTCACCGGCAGCGCGGACGGCGGGGTTCAAGTACAGCGATCCCGCCGGTTCCGCCGGGTACGCCGTATCGCCCTGTGCCTGTTCCTCGCCCTCCTCCTCCCCCTCCTCACCGCTGAAACAATCCTCTACATCAACCACACCGGCGACCCCGCCCACGGCACCCACACCCGAAACCGCGACGCCCTCTGGCTCGGCCACGCCTGGGTCGACGGCCGCAAGAAGGACGCCGACGTCACCGCCCTGGCCCGCCGCCTGCAAGGCACCGGCATCCGCGACCTGTACGTCCACTCGGGCCCGCTGGAACACGACGGCACGCTCCCCAAGTCTGTTTATCCGAGAGCCCGTTGGTTCATAGACGCCGTACACGAGAAACTCCCCGGCGTCCGCGTCCAGGCCTTCCTCGGCGACGTCCTCGCGACCGAGAGCCCCGACGGCATGCGCCTGGAGAACGCGGACACCCGAGCCGCCGTCGTCCGCTCCGCCCGCCAGGTCCTGGACACCGGCTACGACGGCATCCACCTCGACCTCGAACCCCTGCACTCCGGCGACCGGAACTACCTCACCCTGCTCGACTCCCTGCGCCGCGAGACGCGCTCCCGCGACGCCCAACTCTCCGTCGCCGCCCACCAGATCGACCCGCTCCCGGCCTTCCACACCGTGTGGGGACGCGTCACCGGCCACCCCAAGTGGTGGTCGCAGGAGTTCTTCGGCCAGGTCGCCCGCCGCGTCGACCAGATCGCCGTCATGTCGTACGACACCATGCAGCCCCTGGAGAGCACCTACGGCGGCTACGTCGCCCAGCAGACCTCACTCGCCCTGGAGGTCACCCCGCCCTCCACCGACCTGCTGATGGGCCTGCCCTTCTTCCACGAGAACCGCTTCGGCCACTGGAACCACGCCGAGACCGTGCCCGCCGCCGTCCGGGGCGTCCGCCTGGGCCTGTCCCGCACGGACGCCGACCGGCCCCGCTTCGGCGTCGCGCTGTACATCGACTTCGCCGCGACCGAGGCGGACTGGCGTGCGTACAAGGAAGACTGGGTGCGGTGACCAAGCCCCGAAGGCAACTCACCCGCACCGATCTCGCCCCCCTCACCCGCGCCGCCCTCGGCCCCGGCCGCACCCTCACCGGTGTGGAACGCCTGCGCGGCGGCACCAAGAAGGGCGTCTACCGCCTGACCCTCGACGACGGCTCCACGGCCGTCGCCTACGTGTGGTCGGCCGACGAGGACTACTGGGACCAGCCGGACCCCGACCCCCGGGACGTCTTCTCCCACGGCACCGGCCTCGGCCTGTTCACGGCGGCCCACGACCGCCTGGCCGCCTCCGGCGTCCGCACCCCACGCCTCCTGTACGCGGACGCCACGCACACACACCTCCCGGCCGACGCGGCCGTCGTGGAGGACATCACCGGCGGCAGCCTGGAGGACGCCCTCGCCCGGGACCCGCACGAGGCACCTCGGCTCATGGACCGGATGGCGGACCTGCTCGCCACCCTGCACGCCCACACGGGCCCCCGCTTCGGAAAGGTCGCCGTCGTCGACAACGGCGGTTCCTCCCACGGCGTCTCCTGCGAACAGCGCATCACCGACGGCGCCCTGCGCTGCATCGCGGAGGCGGCCCGGCGCGAACCCCGTGCCGCCGCCGTACGCCGGGAACTGGAGGACACGATCCACGCCCTGGCCGCCGAGGTCCGCCCCCGCGACCTGCACACCCTCATCCACGCCGAACTGGGCCCGGACCACGTCCTGCTCACGCCCGACGGGCACCCGGCGCTCATCGACATCGAGGGGCTGATGTACTTCGACGCGGAGCACGAGCACGTCTTCCTCAGGCTCCGCTTCGGGCCCCACTACGACGCCCTGCGCGCCCCCGGCCTGGACGAAGCACGCATGCGCCTCTACCGCCTGTCGATGCACCTCGGCCTGGTCTCGGGCCCCCTCACCCTCATCGAGGGCGACTTCCCGCACCCGGAGCGGATGCGGGAGATCGCGGAGCACAACCTGCGGCAGGCGCTCAGCCTGCTGAAGAACGCCGTTTGATCTTCGAGCCCAGCCACACCAGCGGGTCGTACTTGCGGTCGATCGCCCGTTCCTTCAGGGGAATCAGCGCATTGTCCGTGATCTTGATGCCCTCCGGGCAGACCTCCGTACAGCACTTGGTGATGTTGCAGTAGCCCAGGCCGTGTTCGTCCTGGGCGGTGGTCTTGCGGTCCAGGCCGGCTTCCGCCGCCGCGTCCAGCGGGTGCATGTCCAGCTCCGCGACCCGCATGAGGAAACGCGGCCCCGCGAACGCCTGCTTGTTCTCCTCGTGGTCGCGGACCACATGGCAGGTGTCCTGGCACAGGAAGCACTCGATGCACTTGCGGAACTCCTGCGAGCGGTCCACGTCCTCCTGCATCATCCGGTACTCGCCGGGACCGAGATCCGCGGGCGGCACGAACGCCGGGACCTCCCTGGCCTTGGTGTAGTTGAAGCCGACATCGGTGACGAGATCGCGGATGACCGGGAACGCCCGCAGCGGCGTCACCGTGATCGTCTCCTCACGGTCGAACACCGACATGCGCGTCATGCACAACAGCCGCGGCCGGCCGTTGATCTCGGCGGAGCAGGAACCGCACTTGCCCGCCTTGCAGTTCCAGCGCACCGCGAGATCGGGGGCCTGGGTGGCCTGGAGGCGGTGGATGATGTCGAGCACCACCTCGCCGTCGTTGACCTCGACCTCGAAGTCCTCCAGGCCGCCGCCTCCCACGTCACCGCGCCACACCTTGAAGTGGGCCGTGTAGCTGCTCATTCGTACAGCTCCTCTTCGGCGAGGTACTTGACCAGCTCCTCCTTGTCGAACAGGGCGAGCAGGTCGGCACGGACGGGTTCGGTGGTCTCGCGGGTGAGGGTGATCTGGCCGCGGACCGGGTCCGTGGCCGCCAGACCGCCCGTCGGGTCGGTGAGCGCGCACAGCAGGTTGATCCGGCGCCACTTGCGGTCCATCCCCGGATGGTCCTCGCGGGTGTGCCCGCCGCGCGACTCGGTGCGCTCCAGCGCGGCCCGGGCCACGCACTCGCTGACCAGCAGCATGTTCCTGAGGTCCAGGGCGAGGTGCCAGCCCGGATTGAACTGCCGGTGCCCCTCGACACCGGCCCGGCGCGCCCGGCCCCGCAGCTCGGCCAGCTTCTCCAGGGCCTGCTTCATCTCCGGCTCGCGGCGGATGATGCCGACCAGGTCGTTCATCGTTTGCTGGAGTTCCTGGTGCAGGGTGTACGGGTTCTCCGGCGGGCCGCCCCTCGGCTCCTCGATCTCCGCCTCGGCGGAGAAGGGCCGCAGCGCCTCGGCGGCGGCGGAGTCGATCTGCCCGTCGTCCACGACGGGCCGCGCCCCGGCCAGCCCCGCCGCGTACTCGGCCGCGTGCCAGCCCGCCCGGCGCCCGAACACCAGCAGGTCCGACAGCGAGTTGCCGCCGAGCCGGTTGGAGCCGTGCATGCCGCCGGCCACCTCACCGGCCGCGTACAGTCCCGGTACCCCGCGTGCCGCCGCCGTGTCGGACTCGACCGCGATACCGCCCATCACGTAGTGACAGGTGGGCCCGACCTCCATCGCCTCCGCCGTGATGTCGACATCGGCCAGCTCCTTGAACTGGTGGTACATCGACGGCAGCCGGCGTTTGATGACCTCGGCGGGCATCCGGGTCGACACGTCGAGGAAGACGCCCCCGTGCGGGGAGCCCCGGCCCTCCTTCACCTCAGAGTTGATCGCCCGCGCGACCTCGTCGCGGGGGAGCAGCTCGGGGGGACGCCGGTTGTGGTCCGGGTCGTCGTACCAGCGGTCGGCCTCGTCCTCGGTCTCGGCGTACTTGTCCTTGAAGACGTCCGGGATGTAGTCGAACATGAACCGCTTGCCGTCGGAGTTGCGCAGCACCCCGCCGTCGCCGCGCACCGACTCGGTGACGAGGATGCCCTTGACCGACGGCGGCCAGACCATGCCCGTCGGGTGGAACTGCACGAACTCCATGTTCAGCAGGGGAGCGCCCGCGAGGAGGGCCAGCGCGTGGCCGTCGCCCGTGTACTCCCACGAGTTCGACGTCACCTTGAAGGACTTGCCGATGCCGCCCGTGGCGATCACGACAGCCGGTGCCTCCAGGACGAAGAAGCGGCCGGACTCGCGCTCGTAGCCGAAGACACCGGAGACGCGCCCGTCCTCCTTCAGGACGCGGGTGACCGTGCACTCCTGGAAGACCTTCAGCCGGGACTCGTAGTCGCCGGTCTGTTTGAAGTCCTCCTGCTGGAGCGCGACGATCTTCTGCTGGAGGGTGCGGATCAGCTCCAGGCCCGTGCGGTCGCCGACGTGCGCGAGGCGCGGGTACTCGTGGCCGCCGAAGTTGCGCTGGGAGATCCGGCCGTCCTTGGTCCGGTCGAACAGCGCCCCCCAGGTCTCCAGCTCCCACACCCGCTGCGGCGCCTCCTGCGCGTGCAGCTCGGCCATCCGCCACTGGTTGAGGAACTTGCCGCCGCGCATGGTGTCGCGGAAGTGGACCCGCCAGTTGTCGTTCTCGTTGGCGTTGGCCATCGCCGCCGCGATACCGCCCTCGGCCATCACCGTGTGCGCCTTGCCGAACAGCGACTTGCAGATCACGGCCGTACGGGCACCCCGTTCACGTGCCTCGATGGCGGCGCGCAGCCCGGCGCCGCCCGCCCCCACCACGACGACGTCCCACTCCTGCCGGTCGACCACGGACATCAGAACAACCTCGGATCGTCGAAGGCACCGGACGCGACCAGGTAGACGTAGAAGTCGGCGAGCGCCACGCTCACCAGCGACGCCCAGGCGAGCAGCATGTGCCGGGCGTTGAGCTTCCCGACCCACTGCCACATCCGGTAGCGCACGGGATGCTTGGAGAAGTGCTTGAGCTTGCCGCCGACGATGTGCCGGCACGAGTGGCAGGACAGCGTGTAGGCCCAGATCAGCACGATGTTGACCAGGAACACGAGCGTGCCGAGGCCCATGTGGCCCCACTCGTAGTTCTCGTCGCGGAAGGCGAGCACGGTGTCGTAGGTCAGGATCCCGGCGACGAGGAGCGCGGCGTAGAAGAAGTACCGGTGGATGTTCTGGAGCACCAGCGGGAAGCGGGTCTCGCCCGTGTACTTCCGGTGCGGCTCGGCCACCGCGCAGGCCGGTGGGGACGCCCAGAAGCCCCGGTAGTAGGCCTTGCGGTAGTAGTAGCAGGTCAGACGGAAGCCGAGCGGGAAAATCAGGATGATGATCGCGGGGGAGATCCCCCACCAGCTGCCGAAGATCTCCCAGTTCGGGCCGGCCTTCATCGGCTCGCAGTTCTCCGCCAGGCAGGGGGAGTAGAAGGGCGAGACGTACGGCGCCGCGTAGTAGTCGGCGTTCGCGAAGGCCCGCCACGTCGAGTAGACGATGAAGGCCAGCAGACCGGCGACCGTGCCGGCCGGGGCCAGCCACCAGCGGTCGGTGCGCAGGTGCGGGGCGTCGATCGCGGCGCGCGTACCCGCCCGTACGCCGCCGCTTCGCGGATGGGGTTCTGTGGCGGGAGGTTCCGTACCAGTGGCCACTGTGACGACTCCGGTCGGGTTCGGGGGAGGTGCCGGTCGTTCGACGCCCTCCCGGTCAGGGAGCGCGCCGGTCCCGGGCGCCGAGTCCCTCGTCGTCCGAGTCGACCCACAGCGCGGGGTCGTACGGCGCGTCCGAGATGGTGACGAGGTCCGGGCGCTTCGGTGCGGCCGGCGTGGCGGCGGCGTCGCGCAGCAGGGCGACGCTCTCACGCAGGTGGTTGGCGTCGGCACGGACGCGGCGCATCTCCAGGCCGCCGGTGCCGAGCTGCTTCTCCAGGCGTCCCAGCGAGCGGAACAGCTCGTCGAGACTGCGCTGGACTGACGTCAGTTCGTCGTGAACGGACATGACTTGCCCTCACTTCCACGGGTCCTTCGAGGCCCAAGGCGGCAACGTTCATGCGCCTGCGAGTGTTGCGCGTCACACCTTGCGCTGTGAAGGGATGTGCATCGATTGGCCGAGGCGTGTGGGTGCACCCTGCGGTGCGCTGCGCCGCACGGGTGACTTGCCGCCCGTGACCGCCGTGTCGCTCTGTGTTGCCGAACCCTTTCCTCTTCAGTGGCCGCATACATCAGATGAACTCCAAATACCGCCAAAAGTGATCATAACGCCCGCGGCTTCCCGGAGGTAGCACAGATGTCCCAGCACGGCGTCGGCCCGGGTGCGGTCACGCGCTCGGTCGCCTTCCTCACCGCGGGAGTGCTCGCGGTGCCCGCGCTCGCCGGATGCGGCTCCGAGGACCCCGCGGGCAAGCCGCTCGCCGCGCCGGACATCCAGCCCGCGGGCCGGGACCGGGTCGCCGACGGCGGCACCCTGCGCTGGGCCGTGGACTCCGTGCCCGACACCCTGAACACCTTCCAGTCGGACGCTGACGCCACCACCACCCGCGTCGCCCAGGCCGTCCTGCCGTCGATGTTCCGGATGAACGCCAGTGGCCGTCCCGAGCGCAACACCGCCTACCTGGAGTCCGCCAAGGTCGTCGAGACGGAGCCCAAGCAGGTCGTCCTGTACAAGTTGAACCAGCAGGCCGTCTGGAGCGACGGCCGGGAGATCGGCGCCGCCGACTTCGCCGCCCAGTGGCGGGCCCTGTCCGGCAAGGACACCGCCTACTGGACCGCCCGCAACGCCGGCTACGACCGCATCCAGAAGATCGAGCGCGGGGACAACGCCCTGGAGGTCAAGGTCACCTTCAGCCGCCCCTACGCCGACTGGCGGTCGCTGTTCTCGCCGCTGTACCCGAAGGACGTCATGGGCACCCCGGACTCCTTCAACGACGGGGCACGCAAGAGGCTCACGGTCAGCGCCGGTCCCTTCACGGTGAACAAGGTCGACCGCGAGGACGACGAGATCACACTCGCCCGCAACCCGCGCTGGTGGGGCGAGCCGGCCAAGCTCTCCGAGATCGTGCTGCGCACCGTGCCGCGCGACAAGCGGGCCGCCGAACTGGCCGCCGGCACCCTCGACGTGGCGGAGATCGACCCCTCCGCGGCCCGCCGCATCACCGTCGCCGCCCGGCCCCGCAGCTCCACCAGCCCGCTGATGGGCCCCGGCGCCGACCGGTCCGCCGCGGACGCCATGCGCTCCTGGGCCGTCGCCAACGGCACCGACGAGGACGCCGCCGACGAGGAGACCGTCGCCCGCAATAGGCTGCGCAAGGTGGCCGCCAAGTACGCCCGGCAGCAACAGGCCCTGCGCGGCTTCGAGGTGCGCAAGTCCCTGGAACCCGCCTACACCCAGCTCGCTCTGAACGGCGCCGAGGGCCCGCTCGCCGACGAGCGCGTCCGCAGGGCCGTCGCCCGCGCCCTCGACCGCAAGGAACTGGCCGAGGCCGTCCTGAAGCCCCTGGGCCTTCCCGCCGTCCCGGTCGGCAGCCACCTGGCCCTCTCCGGCCAGGCCGCCTACGCCGACAACAGCGGCGCCCTCGGCGGCCAGGACACCGAGGAGGCCCAAGCCCTGCTCGCGGACGCCGGGTGGGTGCGCGGCGGCCCAGTCAAGGAGCAGGAGAAGAAGAAGGAGGGCGAGAAGGCGGCCGGCGCCGGCGGCGAGAAGGCCGGCGCCTCCAAGGAAGAGCCGGACGACGACGGCACGTACGTCGTCGGCGAGGACAACAAGACGCACGGCCGGCAGGACCCCGCCGACCACCTCGCCCAGGACGGCAAGCAGTACAAGCACCCGAACCAGGGCGGCGCGCCCGGCGCGTACGCCCCCGAGGGCACCGCCGCCCCGGCCAACCAGGAGGCCGCCCGGCTCGCCAAGAACGGCAAGGCACTCACCCTCCGCTTCGTGCTCCCCTCCGGGCCAGGCTCCCAGACGCTGCGCACGGTCGCCGACCGCATCGCCCGCATGCTGGAGCGCGTCGGCATCGACACGGACATCTCCAAGGTCTCCGACGAGTCCTACTTCAAGGACCACATCGCCTCCGGCCAGTACGACCTCGCCCTCTACTCCTGGCCCGCGACCGCCTTCCCCGCCACCGACGCCCGTCCCGTCTACGCCAAGCCCGTCCCGGCCGCCGACGGCTCCCTGAACATCGAGCAGAACTACACACGCGTCGGCACCGACCAGGTCGACCAGCTCTTCGACGAGGCCGTGTCCACCCTCGACGAGGGCGAGTCCCGCTCCCTCATCCGCAAGGCCGACTCCCGCATCTGGGCGGCGGCCGGCTCCATCCCCCTCTTCCAGCGCCCCCAGCTCGTCGCGGCCCGCAAGAACCTCGTGAACACCGGCGCCTTCGGCTTCGGGACCCCGGCCTACGAGGACATGGGCTTCCTGAAGAAGGGCGCGAAGCCGGCGGCGGGACCGTCGGCGAAGGGATCAGCCGCCCGGTAGCTCTGGGAACGCTCAAACGTCTTGCCGTCCCCCGCCCGGCCCCCGCACCATGAGGTCAGCAGTGATCATGGTGCGGACGCCGGGCGTCCGTGCACGGGGGACAGGAGCCGGCGGATGCGCGACACGGTACGGCGGGCCTGCGCGGCCGGGCTGGTCATCGGGGTGCTGGTGACGGGGCTGACGGCGTGCACGGGGGAGACGGAAAGTGACGGCACCGCCCGTGAGACCGACAGGGCCGGAGCGAAGGCCTGCGCGAAGGGCACCTTCACCTGGTCCCACGTCACCACGCGAGACCGGCTGACCGGGGTCTCCGAATCGGAGCGACTCGGTCCGGGCGACGGCGCACTGCAGAACCCGATGCGGCGGGTATACACCCCCAGGCCCTCGGTACGAGCCGACGGACCGGCTCCGTCCGCCGCCGAGATCCTCTTCTCGTTCGGCAAGAAGACCGGCGAGATCGACTCCGACGCGCCCACCCTGGCGGAGGCCGGTGGAGACACCTGGGCGTTCACCGACGTCCGGCTCCCGGCCCCGGAGCTCGACAAGGACCGCGTCGTGCCCCACGCGGCGGGTGAGTTCGTCCAGTACGCCGGTGTGAAGGAAGTGTCGGCGGACTTCCGCTACACGTGCCCGGACGGCAGGACCGTCTCCGGCCACGCCCGGAACTGGACGGTCGACATCGGCGGCCTGATGGACTGCGAGGAGAAGGCCGACTCGCCCTTGGGCCGGGAGGCCGCCCGGCACTCCTGCGAACCGGCAGCCCCCGGCAGGCCCGGACACTGACGTCAAGGACCTCGAAACAGGCCCTGACCTGCACTGACGTAGGCTGGCTAACCCCACCGGCAGCAGACCCGTACCATGGGGTGAGGCCGTGGCATGTTGAGCCCGGCAGGGCCCGCGCACCACCGACGTACGCGCAGGGCATTCCTCACCACTCCGGGAGTACGCCTCAATATGGCCACGCGCCACGACATCCGCAACGTCGCCATCGTCGCCCACGTCGACCACGGCAAGACCACCATCGTCGACGGCATGCTGAAGCAGGCCGGCGCCTTCGCCGCGCACCAGCTCGACTCCGTCGACGACCGCATGATGGACTCGAACGACCTGGAGCGTGAGAAGGGCATCACGATCCTCGCCAAGAACACCGCGGTGAAGTACCACCCGAAGGACGGCGGGGACCCGATCACGATCAACATCATCGACACCCCCGGCCACGCCGACTTCGGCGGCGAGGTCGAGCGCGGTCTGTCGATGGTCGACGGCGTCGTCCTGCTCGTGGACGCCTCCGAGGGCCCGCTGCCGCAGACCCGCTTCGT
This sequence comes from Streptomyces azureus, assembly GCF_001270025.1. NCBI lineage: Bacteria > Bacillati > Actinomycetota > Actinomycetes > Kitasatosporales > Streptomycetaceae > Streptomyces > Streptomyces azureus. Next base: position 10,439 of record NZ_DF968506.1, read on the forward strand.
GCTGCGCAAGGCGCTCCAGGCCCGGCTGCCCGTCATCCTCTGCATCAACAAGACGGACCGGCCCGACGCCCGTATCGACGAGGTCGTGAACGAGGCGTACGACCTGTTCCTGGACCTGGACGCCGACGAGGACCAGATCGAGTTCCCGATCGTCTACGCCTGCGGCCGCGACGGCATCGCGTCCCTCACCAAGCCCGAGGACGGCACGGTCCCGAGCGACTCCACCAGCCTGGAGCCGTTCTTCTCCACGATCCTGGAGCACATCCCGGCCCCGACCTACGACGAGTCCGCCCCGCTCCAGGCGCACGTCACCAACCTGGACGCCGACAACTTCCTCGGCCGTATCGCGCTGCTGCGCGTCCAGCAGGGCGAGCTGAAGAAGGGGCAGACGGTCGCGTGGATGAGGCGCGACGGGTCCGTCCAGAGTGTGCGGATCTCCGAGCTGATGATGACCGAGGCGCTCACCCGCAAGCCGGCGGAGAAGGCCGGCCCCGGTGACATCTGCGCGGTCGCCGGTATCCCGGACATCATGATCGGCGAGACCCTGGCCGACCCGGAGAACCCGGTCGCCCTGCCGCTGATCACCGTCGACGAGCCGGCGATCTCCATGGTCATCGGTACCAACACCTCCCCGCTGGTCGGCCGCGGCGGCACCGGCAAGGGCGCCGACGCGAAGTCGGCCGTCAAGGACCGCAAGGTCACCGCCCGCCAGGTCAAGGACCGCCTCGACCGTGAGCTGATCGGCAACGTCAGCCTCCGCGTGCTGGAGACCGAGCGTCCGGACGCCTGGGAGGTGCAGGGCCGCGGCGAGCTGGCGCTGGCCATCCTCGTCGAGACCATGCGCCGCGAGGGCTTCGAGCTGACCATCGGCAAGCCGCAGGTCGTCACCAAGGAGGTCGACGGCAAGGTCTACGAGCCCGTCGAGCGCATGACGATCGACGTGCCCGAGGAGCACATGGGCGCCGTCACGCAGCTCATGGGCGTCCGCAAGGGCCGTATGGACAACATGTCGAACCACGGCTCCGGCTGGGTCCGCATGGAGTTCGTCGTGCCCTCGCGCGGCCTCATCGGCTTCCGGACCGAGTTCCTGACGCAGACCCGCGGCACGGGCATCGGCCACTCCATCCACGAGGGCTTCGAGCCCTGGTTCGGCACCCTCCAGACCCGTAACAACGGCTCCCTGGTCGCCGACCGCGCCGGTGCGGTCACCGCCTTCGCGATGACCAACCTGCAGGAGCGCGGTGTGCTGTTCGTGGAGCCGGGCACCGAGGTGTACGAGGGCATGATCGTCGGCGAGAACTCCCGCGCCGACGACATGGACGTCAACATCACCAAGGAGAAGAAGCTCACCAACATGCGGTCGTCCACGGCCGATGTGACCGAGTCGATCGTCCCGCCGCGCAAGCTGTCGCTGGAGCAGTCCCTGGAGTTCTGCCGCGACGACGAGTGTGTCGAGGTCACCCCGGAGGCCGTGCGCATCCGCAAGGTGAATCTGGACGCCCGCGAGCGCGCCCGCGCCGCGAGCCGCGCCAAGCACGGCTGACGCCTGCCGTACGACGACGCCGGGCACCCCGCGTGGGCGGGGTGCCCGGAGTGCGTATGAGCGCTTTCTGGGGTGTGTGGGTGAGTGGAGTGTCCGTGCTCCGGGGTGCGGTTTCCGGGAAGGGAACAGGGGTTCCTGGATCGAATGCGTGACCTCTTCGCGGGTGTGGTCGCTGGGTGGTGGGCGTGTCCGGGCGCGGGGAGGTGGGTGTGGTGCGGGAGCTTTCAACGCCGTTCGTCGTCCTTGGCCCGCCCGGGGTAGCGATCCGTGCCCGGCTCAAGGGCCCCCGCACTCACCAGAGTGATGGGTGCGGGCATCGGACCGGCCAGGCCGGACCAGGCGCTCAGGAGTGTGAGGAATCCCGCCCCCGCATTCCCGGACCACGGACACGCGCGCGCCGGATGCGGAGCGAAAGCGGGGGACCAGGACGCCCAACACCGTTCGGGGCGTCCGGCTGAGCATGGGTTCTGGCAGCAGGACTCACTCCCACTCAGCCCCCGGAAAGGTTAGGGAAAACCCTCGATTTCCCGGGGAGAGCCGTCCCGAGCGCCCCGTGCGCACTACCCTGCTGCGGAAGTGCCGCGCCCTGTCCGCGCACGGGCCCGTACAACGGCCCTGCGGCAGAGGCTTCTTGAGCGCGTGACAGCCCCCGGTTGCACCTTGCACGGCAGCCACGGCAGCCGCAAGCGGTTTATCTCACTCTCGCGTCCGGAATACGGACACCCGCGACCGATAGATGTGTAACAAGTCCGTTTCGCAGGGATCTTTCACCAAACCCTTTGTCCGGATTTTGGAAGATGTATACGTGAGCTGTGATCGAACCGAGACCTCGAGAGTGTGGTTCGGCCCTGACGTTTGGCAGATAGTTAGGCGCGTAGAGCTCGGATGAACGGGTCACTCGCTGGAGGCGGCGCCGACTCACGAGCGCGGGGGCACCTGACGATTTCCGGCACCGGCGACGGGCGGTGGCGGTGGTCTGTCTGTGCTCCCTTTGCGGTGAACCAATGACTTCATAGGAGGAACCCATGCGCGGTGCCAAGAGCGCCAAGTGGGTCGCGGGGGCGATAGTTGTCGCTCTGGCCGCCACCGCCTGCGGCGGCAACGGTGACGGTGAGGGGAAGAGCAAGGGTTCCGGCCCTGCGGGGTACGTCTCGATCGACGTCGGCGAGCCGCAGAAGCCGCTGATCCCGGCCGACACCAACGAGACCAACGGCTCGTACGTCATCCAGTCCATCTTCACCCAGCTGCTGGACTTCGACGCCAAGGGCGACATCGTCTACACGAACGCCGAGTCGGTCAGCTCCGACGACTCCAAGACGTGGACGGTCAAGCTCAAGAAGGGCTGGAAGTTCCACAACGGCGAAGAAGTCACCTCCAAGTCGTACGTCGACGCCTGGAACTGGTACGCCAACATCAAGAACAACCAGCAGAACTCCTTCTGGTTCCAGGACATCAAGGGCTACGACGATGTCCACCCGGAGAAGGGCGCCCCGAAGGCCGACACCATGTCCGGCCTGAAGATCGTGGACGACCACACCTTCACGATCGAGCTGAAGTACACGATGCCGTACTTCAACTACAAGCTGGGCTACACCACGTGGGCCCCGCTGCCCAAGGTCTTCTACGACGACCCGAAGGCCTTCGGCCAGAAGCCGGTCGGCAACGGTCCCTACACCTTCGAGAAGTGGGACCACAAGAAGCTCATCCAGGTCAAGGCCTGGGATGACTACAAGGGCCCGAACAAGGCGAAGAACAAGGGCGTCCAGTTCAAGTCCTACACGACGGTCGAGGCCGCCTACAAGGACGTCGTCTCCGGCAACCTGGACATGATCCGCCAGGTCGGCCCGACGGACCTGCCGAAGTACAAGCAGGACCTGGGCGACGGCGCCATCGAGCAGCCGTACGCGGCCATCCAGTCGCTGACCCCGGCGTTCTACTCCAAGACCTTCAAGGACATCGACCCGAAGGTCCTGCAGGGTCTGTCGATGGCGATCGACCGTGACACGATCACCAAGACGGTTCTGAACAACACCCGTACGCCGGCCAAGGGCTTCACGCCGCCGGGCGTCAAGGGCTACCAGAACCTGGACACCGACGTGTTCACGTACAACCCGGCGAAGGCCAAGCAGCTCATCAAGGAGGGCGGCGGCGTTCCGGGTAACAAGTTCACCGTCCAGTACAACACCGACGGTGGGCACAAGGAGTGGGTGACCGCGGTCTGCGAGTCCATCCGCAAGGCCACCGGCGTCGACTGCGTCGGCGACCCGAAGCCGGACTTCGCCACGGACCTCGAGGCCCGTGACAACGACCAGGTGAAGGGCATGTACCGCGGTGGCTGGGTCGCCGACTACCCGGTCAACGCCAACTTCATGAAGGAGCTCTACCACACGACCGCCGAGGCCAACAACGGTCGCTTCTCCAACAAGGAGATCGACGGGCTGATGAACAAGGCCGACAACGCCAAGTCCCTCGACGAGTCGGTGAAGGCCTTCCAGGAGGTCGAGAAGAAGCTGGTCGAGCACATGCCGGCCATCCCGCTCTGGTACTACCGCATCAACGGCGGCCACGGTAAGAACGTCGACAACGTCAACGTCGACTTCCACGGTGACCTCGAAGTGTGGGCCGTCACCACCAAGTAAGAGGAGCCCTCCGGGCTCTTCCCACTCGGCCGTAAGCCCGCCGCCGCTCAGGTGGCGGTGGGAGGTGCGTGGGGCCGTCTCGTCACCAGGAGGCGGCCCCCGCACCTGCGTTAACCCATCACGGAGGCACCTATGGGGCGCTATGTCGCACGACGACTGCTCCAGATGATCCCGGTGTTCATCGGGTCAACCTTGCTCATCTTCTGCATGATGTACGCCCTGCCCGGCGATCCCGTCCGGGCGATGATGGGGGATCAGGCGTACGACCCGGCGGTGGTCGCGGGCATCAAGAAGGAACTCGGCCTGGACCAGCCGCTCCTTCAGCAGTACGTGAACTACATGACCGGGCTGCTGCAGGGCGACTTCGGTACCCAGATCGCCAGTCAGCGGCCCATCAAGGACGTCATCCTCGACGCGTTCCCGGTGACGATCAGGCTGACGCTCTTCGCCTTCATTTTCGTCTCGCTCGTGGGTATCGGCCTCGGTATCGTCGCCGGCCTGCGCCCCGACACGCTGCGGGACCGCGGACTGCTGACGCTGACACTGTTCCTCGTCTCGATGCCGTCCTTCGTGCTGGGCTTCCTGCTGCAGTACCAGCTCGCGTTCAAGTGGCAGGTCACCACGCCGACGGTGACCGACTCGACGGACTTCTCCCAACTCATGCTTCCGGCCATCGTGTTGGCGTCGCTCTCACTCGCCTACGTCGCCCGGCTGACCCGCACGTCGATCGCGGAGAACCTGCGTTCCGACTACATGCGCACCGCCGTGGCCAAGGGCCTGCCGCGCCGCCGTGTCATCGGTGTCCACCTGATGCGCAACTCGCTGATTCCCGTGGTCACCTTCCTCGGTATCGAGGTCGGCAACCTGATGACCGGCGCCATCGTGACCGAGGGCATCTTCAATGTGCGGGGTATCGGTCTCGAGATCTACGATGCGCTCAGCCGGCGCGAGGGCGCCACGGTCGTGGGAATCGCCTCGCTGATGGTGCTCATCTACCTCGCTGCCAGCCTCATCGTCGACCTGCTTTACGCGGTCCTGGACCCGAGGATCCGGTATGCCTGACAAGAGCGTCGAGAAGAAGGTCGAAGCCCTTCCCGGTGACACCGCGAGCACCGCGGGCGTCATCGTGACCGACTCGGGCCCGGCTCCCGAGAAGCCGCGCAGCCTGTGGTCCGACGCCTGGCACGACCTGCGGCGCAACCCGCTGTTCCTGGTATCGGCCGTGCTGATCGTGTTCCTGCTGGTGATGTCGATCTGGCCGGGACTGTTCACCAGCGCCTCGCCGCGCGACGCCGATCTGGCCAAGCACTATCTGGGGAAGCCGAACTGGGGTCACTTCTTCGCTCCGGACTGGCTCGGCTACGACGTCCAGGGCCGTTCGATCTACGCGCGTGTCGTCTACGGTGCCCGCGCTTCGATCACCGTCGGTGTGGGTGTCACCATCGCCGTCACCATTATCGGCACGTTCATCGGCATGATCGCCGGCTATTTCGGCGGCTGGACCGACACCCTGCTCTCGCGGCTGACCGACATCTTCCTCGGCATCCCGTTCCTGCTCGGCGCCCTGGTGGTGCTCAACTCCTTCGACAACCGCACCGTCCTGGTCGTCATCATGGCCCTCGCCTTCCTGGGCTGGACCCAGATCGCGCGTGTCGCCCGCGGTGCCGTGATCACCATCAAGCAGTCGGACTACGTGGTGGCCGCCAAGGCACTCGGTGCCTCGACGTCCCGGATCCTGGTCCGGCACATCCTGCCCAACGCACTCGCGCCCATCATCGTCGTGGCGACCATCGCGCTCGGCGGCTACATCGCTGCCGAAGCCACCCTGTCCTTCCTGGGCGTGGGACTCGGTGACACGGCCGTGTCCTGGGGCGGCGACGTGGCGCGAGGTCGTGAGCAGCTCCGTATCGCCCCCCACACCCTGATCATCCCGTCGGTGATGGTCTCGATTACGGTGCTCTCGTTCCTGATGTTCGGCGATGCGGTACGCAACGCCCTCGACCCCAAGCTGCGCTGAGGGAGGCGTACGTGACCATCATCGATGAAATGGCCGAGAGTCCCGCACCGGACGGCTCGCAGGACACGAGCCGACCGCTGCTCGAAGTCCGCGACCTGCACGTGGAGTTCCGCACTCGCGACGGGGTCGCCAAGGCCGTCAACGGCGTCAACTACTCCGTCGCCGCGGGCGAGACGCTCGCCGTGCTCGGCGAGTCCGGCTCGGGCAAGTCCGTGACCGCGCAGGCGATCATGGGCATCCTCGACATGCCGCCCGGCCGCATCCCCAAGGGGGAGATCCTCTTCCGCGGCCAGGACATGCTGAAGATGTCCAGCGAAGAGCGCCGGAAGATCCGCGGCAGCAAGATCGCGATGATCTTCCAGGACGCGCTGTCCTCGCTGAACCCGGTGCTCTCCGTGGGCTACCAGCTCGGCGAGATGTTCCGCGTGCACCAGGGCATGTCCAAGAAGGACGCCAAGGCCAAGGCGATCGAGCTGATGGACCGGGTGAAGATCCCGGCCGCCGCTGACCGGGTGAACGACTACCCGCACCAGTTCTCGGGCGGTATGCGCCAGCGCATCATGATCGCGATGGCGCTCGCCCTGGAGCCGGACCTGATCATCGCCGACGAGCCCACCACGGCCCTCGACGTGACGGTCCAGGCCCAGGTCATGGACCTGCTCGCGGAGTTGCAGCGCGAGTACAACATGGGTCTGATCCTGATCACCCACGACCTCGGCGTGGTCGCCGACGTCGCGGACAAGATCGCCGTGATGTACGCGGGGCGCATCGTCGAGCGCGCCCCGGTCCACGAGTTGTACAAGCGCCCCGCGCACCCGTACACCAAGGGCCTGCTGGACTCGATCCCGCGCCTGGACCAGAAGGGCCAGGACCTGTACGCGATCAAGGGTCTGCCGCCCAACCTGACGCGCATCCCGTCCGGCTGCGCCTTCAACCCGCGGTGCCCGCAGGCACAGGACATCTGCCGTACGGACATCCCGCCGCTGCACCCCGTCACCGAGCGGGACGGCGGCGAGCTGGTCGGCCGCAGCAGCGCGTGCCACTTCTGGAAGGAGACGATCCATGGCTGAGCTCAGCAAGACCGACGAGCCGCAGGACGCCACGCCGAACGTCTCCGAGGTCGCGGTCGTCGACGCCAGCTCCGAGTCGGAGGCGGTCGCCGCGATCGAGGCGCCGGTCGAGCGGGGCGAGCCGATCCTGCAGGTGCGCAACCTGGTCAAGCACTTCCCGCTCACCCAGGGCATCCTCTTCAAGCGGCAGGTCGGCGCGGTCAAGGCCGTCGACGGTGTCTCCTTCGACCTGTACCAGGGCGAGACACTGGGCATCGTGGGCGAGTCGGGCTGCGGCAAGTCCACCGTCGCCAAGCTCCTGATGACCCTGGAGCGGGCGACGGCCGGCGAGGTCTTCTACAAGGGCCAGGACATCACCAGGCTGTCCGGGCGCGCGCTGAAGGCGGTCCGCCGCAACATCCAGATGGTGTTCCAGGACCCGTACACCTCGCTCAACCCCCGTATGACGGTGGGCGACATCATCGGGGAGCCCTTCGACATCCACCCCGAGGTGGCCCCGAAGGGCGACCGGCGCCGCAAGGTGCAGGAGCTCCTGGACGTCGTCGGCCTCAACCCGGAGTACATCAACCGCTACCCGCACCAGTTCTCCGGCGGTCAGCGCCAGCGCATCGGCATCGCCCGCGGCCTGGCCCTGAACCCCGAGATCATCATCTGCGACGAGCCGGTGTCGGCCCTGGACGTGTCCGTCCAGGCCCAGGTCATCAACCTGATGGAGCGCCTGCAGGACGAGTTCAACCTCTCCTACGTCTTCATCGCCCACGACCTGTCGATCGTCCGGCACATCTCGGACCGGGTCGGTGTGATGTACCTCGGCAAGATGGCCGAGATCGGCACCGACGAGCAGATCTACGAGCACCCGACGCACCCGTACACCCAGGCGCTGCTGTCGGCTGTCCCGGTCCCCGACCCGGAGGCCCGCGCCCACCGCGAGCGGATCATCCTCACCGGCGACGTCCCGTCCCCGGCCAACCCGCCGTCGGGCTGCCGCTTCCGCACCCGCTGCTGGAAGGCACAGGACAAGTGCGCCGAGGAGATCCCGCTGCTGGCGGTCCCGGAGCGCTTCAAGGGCGAGGACACCCCGGCGGCCCACGAGTCGGCCTGCCACTTCGCCGAGGAGAAGGACGTCATCCACGCGGCCTGACGGCCCTGTACGGCATCCCTTCCGGTTCCCGGCCCTTCTTGTCGAAGGCGCCGGGACCCGGCGTTCGAGGATCTGGATCGCTGCATCACATCGAACTCCGGGTCGCCGACCTTCCCCGGGCGACCCGCGAATGGGGCTGGCTCCTGGGCCGCCTCGGCCACGACCCGTCTCAGGAGTGGGAGCGCGGCCGTAGCTGGCGGCTCGGCCCGACACGCCTCGTCGTCGAGCAGTCACCGGCGATGAGTGCCGCCACCGAGCACGACCGCATGAGGCCTGGCCTCAACCACCTGGCGTTCCATGCCGGGACACCGACCGACATCGACGAGCTGGTTCACGAAGCCCCGGCGCACGACTGGGAGCCCCTCTTCCCCGACCACCACCCCCACGCCGGAGGCCTCGGGCACTACGCCGCCCACCTCGCCGACACGGACGGGTTCGAGGTCGAGCTGGTGGCTGCCGAAGTACCTACAAACCCCCGCGAACTGCGTTAACACGCAGGCAACTTCGCCGACCCGATCCCGATATACGGGCGCGTCAGGCTGAACAGCGTACGGCCGTGCGGGTGCCGTAAACGGGCCGGGGCGCGCCATGTTGCCCCGGCCCGTTGCATGTTCAGACGCCGGTGATTCCCAGGGACCGCTTCAGGAAGTCGACCTGGAGCAGCAGCAGGTTCTCCGCGACCTGTTCCTGTGGGGTGATGTGGGTGACCCCGGACAGCGGCAGCACCTCGTGCGGGCGGCCGGCGGCCAGGAGGGCCGAGGAGAGGCGCAGGGCGTGGGCGACGACCACGTTGTCGTCGGCGAGGCCGTGCACGATCATCAGCGGGCGGTGCGGCTCGGCGGGGGAGGACAGGCCGTCCGCCGTGACGAGGGAGCTCCTGGCGTACGCGTCCGGGTGCTCGGCCGGGTCCCCCAGGTAGCGCTCCGTGTAGTGCGTGTCGTACAGGCGCCAGTCCGTCACCGGCGCGCCCGCGATCCCCGCGTGGAAGACGTCCGGCCGGCGCAGCACCGCGAGGCCGGCCAGCCAGCCGCCGAAGGACCAGCCGCGGATCGCCACCCGGGTCAGATCCAGCGGAAACCTCTTCGCGAGGTCCTCCAGGGCCTCCACCTGGTCGTCCAGCGACAGCGTGAAGTCGTGGTGGATCCCCTTTTCCCAGGCGGGGGAGCGGCCCGGGGTGCCCCGGCCGTCCGCGACGACCACCGCGAATCCCTGGTCCGCGAACCACTGCGAGGTGAGATGCGGGTTGTGGGCGGCGAAGACCCGCTGCCCGTGCGGCCCGCCGTACGGGTCCATGAGTACCGGCAGGGGGGTGTCACCGGCGTAGTCCCGAGGCATAAGTACGGCGCACGGGATGCGGCGTGCGCCCCCCTCGGTGAGCGTCACGCGGGGGGACATACCAGGATCTTCGGCGTACGAAGGGACAACGGCCGTCGGTTTCCCGTCGCGCAGTACCTGCACCCGCGCACCTGGCCGGTCCAGCGTCGCCGAGACCAGAACCGTCACGTCCCCGGCCCGCGCCGCCGAGTGCACGCCCGGCTCCTGCGACACCCGCTCCACGCCCAGCTCGTTCACCCGGTACACGTGCACCTGGCCCGTCTCCGGCTCGGCGGCCTCCTCGCCGGCCGACGCGGAGACCAGCACGTCGTCGTCGGAGACGTCCAGCACGGCACGCACATGCAGCTGCGCTCCCGTGAGTGGCCGGTCCCCGACCGCCAGCACCCGCGCACCGCCCTCGTCCGCGACCCGCACCAGCTGCCCGGCCGGACTCCAGCACGGCACCCCGGGGAAAAGATCAAGCCATGTTCGATCTTCGTCGGCGTGCACCATCCGGGTCGCGCCCGACTCCGGATCCACCGCGAGAATCAGCTGGCTGCGCTGGTCGCGCGCCTGTACGAGCAGCAATGGCGCACCTGCCGCTGACCAGTGCACACGCGCCAGATACGGGTACCGCGCCCGGTCCCAGGCGACCTCCGTGCGCGCGCCGTCCAGGCCGATCACGAACAGCCGTACGTCCGCGTTGCCGGTGCCCGCCGCCGGATACGCCACCCGCTGCGGCTCGCGTTCCGGATGGGCCGGGTCGGAGATCCACCACCGTTCCACCGGCGTGTCGTCCGCGCGCGCCACGAGCAGCCGGTCCGACTCCGGAGCCCACCAGAAGCCGCGCGACCGCCCCATCTCCTCGGCAGCGATGAACTCGGCCAGTCCATATGAGACATTCTCCGACTCCGGCTCGGCGAGCGCCCGGTCGTCCTCCCCCTCGGCGCCTACGACACGCAGCGCACCCTGCGCGACGTAGGCGACATGCCGCCCGTCGGGCGACGGACGCGGGTCGATCACCGGCCCGGGCGTGGGCATCTCACGCGCCGTCCCGGCCCGCAGCTCGGCCGCGAAAAGCCGCCCTGACAAGGCGAAAGAGGCCAACTCGACGGCCGTGTCGGTGGCGTACCCGACGATGCCGGCGCCACCCTCCCGGCTGCGTTCACGCCGGGCGCGTTCCTCGGGCGAGAGGTCCTCCGAGGCGCCGTCCAACAGGGCGCGCGGGTCGGCGGCCACGCGCTCCCCGCCCTCCTCCGTGTCGAGGACCCACAGCGAGTTCGCCCGGTCACTACCGGAACTGGAGCGCAGGAACACGACACGCGAACCGTCGGGCGCCACGGTGAACGAACGCGGCGCGCCGAGCGTGAAGCGCTGGGTACGGGCGTGCCGTCGGGGGAAGGAGTCAGGCTCGGTCGTCATGCCCTGACCATATTGGCCATGCGCCCCCTTGTGCGGCCGTGCGCCGATCGATGCGCACGGACGGATAGTTATGATCAATGTCGCATAGTGGGTATGAACCTGCTGGCTGCTGTACGGATTTGATGCCCCCATAGTCCGACTCCCCGCGTCCTCGTGGATCTTTGGAGGTGAGCCGCCGTGGCACTCTCGATTTCGGCGGTGGTGCTGCTGGCGATCATCGTCTTCCTGCTCATCAAGAAGTCAGGGCTGAAGGCCGGGCATGCGATCGTCTGCATGCTGCTGGGCTTCTACCTCGCCTCCTCGACCGTGGCTCCCACGATCAACGAGCTGACGACCAACATCGCGGGCATGATCGGCAGTATCAAGTTCTGACCGCCCGGTCACCGCGTACGGCCTCGTAGGGCGGGGCCGTGGGACCTCGTAGGGTGGGTTCCATGACGGAACTGCCCGACCGGCGTCTGCTGCTGGTGCACGCGCACCCGGACGACGAGTCGATCAACAACGGCGCGACCATGGCCAGGTACGCGGCCGAGGGTGCCCACGTCACCCTGGTCACCTGCACCCTCGGCGAACGCGGCGAGGTCATCCCGCCCGAGCTCGCGCACCTGACCGGCCCCGCCCTGGGCCAGCACCGCCGCCGGGAGCTCACCGCCGCCATGGCCGAGCTCGGCGTCCAGGACTTCCGCCTGCTCGGCGGCGCCGGACGCTACAGCGACTCCGGGATGATGGGCCTGCCCGACAACGACGACCCCGCCTGCTTCTGGCAGGCCGACGTCGACGAGGCCGCCGCCCACCTCGTCGAGGTGATGCGCGAGGTACGCCCCCACGTCCTCGTCACCTACGACGACAACGGCGGCTACGGCCACCCCGACCACATCCAGGCCCACCGCGTCGCCATGCGGGCCGCCGAGCTGTCCGCCGAAGCCGGCCGGCCGATCCCGAAGGTCTACTGGAACCGGGCCCCCCGGTCCGTTGTGGAGCAGTCCTTTGCCCGGCTCCGGGAGGACCTGCCCGGCCTCCCCTTCACCAAGGCGGCCGACGTCGACGACGTACCGGGCGTCGTGGCCGACGAACGGATCACCACCGCCGTCGACGGCACCGCACACGCCGCCGCCAAGGCCGCCGCGATGCGCGCCCACACCACCCAGATCGCCGTGTCCGGGCCGTATTTCGTGCTGTCCAACGAACTCGCCCAGCCGATCCTCACGACCGAGTACTACGAGCTGGTGCGGGGCGAACGGGGCTCCGGCGAGTGGGAGACGGATCTGTTCGCCGGTGTCGAGGAGGCCTCATGAGCGACCGGAGTCCGATGCTCGCCCAGCCGATGCGGCCGCCCTCCGCCGGACGGGTCGCCGCCTGTGCCGGGTTCTTCCTGCTCGGGGCCTTGGTCGGCGCGGCCGGCGCGCTGGTGCAGCCCGGGTGGTTCCCGGGCGGGCTGCTGCTCGCCCTCGCCGGTGAGGCGGGGGTCGTCCTCGGCGCCGCGCGCGTCACCCGCGGCCGGGCCGGGGGCGCCGCGGCGGCCGCCGGCTGGATGCTTGCCATCGTCCTGCTCACCGCCAGCCGCCCGGAGGGTGACTTCCTCTTCGCGGCGGGCGCCGGCTCCTATCTCTTCCTGCTCGGGGGCATCGGCGTGGCTGTGATCTGCGCCACCCTCGCCCCGAGGCGGCAACCGGACGGCGACCCCGTCCGACCTGGCAAGTGACGTACCACTTCGCCAGGACGTGCCCGTGGGGGTCCGGTGTGAGTTTCCCCAGCGGTCCTGAGATACGGGTGAGAAGTGGCCAGTATGGTGGTGCGCGCCGCCGAGCTGCCCGCGTGAGGTTGTGTCGGGCGGCGGAGCCAACCGGGAGAACCTGCCTTGAGTCGTGAAACTGACACTCCGTCCTCCGGGCCCAACGGGCGCGGCGGAGCCGCCTACCCGTCGGGTACGCCGCCGTACGGGACCCCGACGGTCTCCGACGGCGGTACGGAAGCGGGCCGTTCGGCCACGCGGCCGGAGGAACGCAAGACCGAGACCACGCTGACGACCCGGATCCGGATCAACATCCCCGGGTCACGGCCCATTCCGCCGGTGGTGGTGCGCAAGCCCGTCGCGGACGCGGAGGGTTCCGGCGACACCGGTACCGGTTCCGGCGCCGGCGCGGGCAACGACGGGACAGCTCCGGGCGCCGCCACGCCCAGGGGCACCGGCACCGTCGAGCCCCCTGCCGAGCCCGGCCAGTCCGCCCAGTCCGGCGAGGACAAGCCGACCAGCGACTGGTTCGCACCCCGCAAGTCCGGCTCGGGCAAGCCCGGTCAGGGGAGCGGCTCCACCAACGGGGCCGGTCTGCCGGGCGGTTCGGGTCCGGCGGCGGGTGGTTCCGGTGCGGGTGGTCCGGGTGCCGGTGGTACCGGCTCGGGCGGCCCCGCTGCGGGTGGCTCCGGTGCCGGGCGGCCCGGAGGCGTGGTCGGTTCCATGAGCAGGCCGGGCGGCTCCCGGTCCGGCGGCACGAACGGTGCGGGGCTTCCCGGCGGCGCGACCGGCGGCCCCGTCGCGCCCGGGCACGGCGGCGGCACGGGCTCCTTCGACGTCACCGAGGCACTGGCGGCGGGCCCGCTCGGCAACGGTTCGCGTCCCGGCCCGGGCACTGACGGCGGCGAATCGCGCCGCGACGACCTGCCGTACTTCTCGGAGAACGACCGCCTCGGCGGCCAGAACGGTCAGGGCGGCTACGGCGGGCAGAGCGGCCAGGGCGCGCCCAACGGCTTCGGCGACGCGGGTGGCCCCGGCACGCAGGGCCCGGCCGGCCCGACGGGCGGTCCGGTCACCGGGGACGGCCCGATGACCCCACCGGCGGGCGGTCCCGGCGGCCCCGGCAGCTTCAATGAGCCGGGTGGTCCCGGCGGTCCCGGTGGCTTCAGCGAGGCTGGTCGTTCTGGCGGCCCCG
>NZ_DF968507.1:0-200 GCF_001270025.1 Streptomyces azureus
GGCGTCCACGCCGTCGCCGGGATCCTCGCCGCACTCTTCCAGCGCGAGCGCACCGGGCGCGGCCAGCGGGTGAACGTGGCCATGCAGCACGCGGTGCTCAACCTGTGCCGGGTCAAGCTGCGCGACCAGCAGCGCCTGGCCCACGGCCCGCTGGCGGAATACCCCAACGACGACTTCACCGACGAGGTCCCGCGTTCGGG
>NZ_DF968508.1:0-280 GCF_001270025.1 Streptomyces azureus
GTGGACGATACTGGGATTGAACCAGTGACCTCTTCCGTGTCAGGGAAGCGCTCTCCCGCTGAGCTAATCGTCCTCGGGACCATGACCACTGGATACAGCGGATCATGGGCACTGCGTGCGCGATACTGGGATTGAACCAGTGACCTCTTCCGTGTCAGGGAAGCGCTCTCCCGCTGAGCTAATCGCGCGGGTCGGATCTTCGAGCAGATCCAGTGGACGATACTGGGATTGAACCAGTGACCTCTTCCGTGTCAGGGAAGCGCTCTCCCGCTGAGCTAAT
>NZ_DF968509.1:0-400 GCF_001270025.1 Streptomyces azureus
ACCGGGGACGACGGTGAGCGGCCCGTACGGCACGTCGAACATCTGGGACAACATCGACAACGGCGAGTACGTCTCCGACTCCTACGTGAACACCGGCAGCGACGGCTACATCCGCCCGCGCTGCTCCTGAGTCCACCACCGCAAGCAGCACCACGACCAAGGGGATATTCATGACTTCCCGCAAACGCAGATCCCTCCTGCTCGCAGGCGCCGCAGGAGCCTTTCTCATGGTGACGGCCCCGACGGCCGAGGCGGTGACCTACTACCCGGTCGCGCCGGGCCACCGCGTCAACGTCCGCAGCGGGCCCGGTACGAGCTACCCCATCGTGAGGGTCCTGCCCGAGGGGGCCAGGGTGGCGATCTTCTGCCAGACACCGGGGACGACGGTGAGCGGCCCGTA
>NZ_DF968510.1:0-2044 GCF_001270025.1 Streptomyces azureus
AAACGAGAGGACACACCGCATGAGCAGCGCGATGCGCCAGACCCCGGTCATGTTCAACCCGCTCTCCGACGGGTTCATGGAGGACCCGCACCCCCACTACGCCGAGGTGCGGCGTCACGCGCCGGTGCATGAACACCCAGGCGGCTTCTGGATGGTCTCCCGGCACGAGGACGTGGAGGCGCTGCTGCGCGCGGAGCACTCTGTCGACAAACGCAACGCCCAGGGTTCCGGCGGTCCCGCCCGCGCACCGCGCCTCAAGGGTCTCGCGCTGATCGACCAGGACCCCCCGCACCACACCAGATTGCGCAAACTCGTCTCCCAGGCATTCACCCCCCGGGCGATGAGCGGCATCGAACTGGTGGTGCACGACCTGGTCGACAAGGCGCTGGACGATCTGGGGCTCGCCGGGGGCGGCGACCTGGTCGAAACGCTCGCGTTCCCCCTGCCGTTCGCCGTGATCACCCGGATCCTGGGGATGCCGGAGATCGACACCGCACGCCTGCGCGAGCTGACCGGCCTGCTGATTCGGCTGGGCGAGCCAGGCGGCGGCTCGCGCGCGAAGGAGGACATCGAAGCTGCCGACGCGGAGATGGTCGAGCTCGTCTCCGACGCGATCTCCCGCAAGCACCGGGATCGCGGCGATGACCTGCTCACTGCCCTCATCGATGCCGAGGACGATGGTGACCGGCTCAGCCACGACGAACTGGTCGCCCAAGTTGCCATGCTCTACGTCGCCGGATATGAGACGACCGTCAACCTGCTCTCGGGCGGGATACTCGCGCTGCTGCGCAATCCCGACCAGCTCGAACTCCTGCGAGCCACGCCCGATCTTGACCGGAACGCGATCGAGGAACTACTCCGCTACGAACCTCCGGTGCACCTCGCCCGACGCATCACCCTGCACCCCCACCGTGTGGGCGAGCACGAGATTCCGGCCGGCTCGGTCGTCCTGGCAAGCCTGGCCGGGGCCAACCGCGACGAGGAGTTCTGGGGCCCGGACGCCGGCCAACTGCGGTTGGACCGTGAGAACGCACGCCGCCACGTCTCCTTCGGCGGAGGCGCCCACTACTGCATCGGCGGGATGCTCGCCCGTATCCAGGGAAGGATTGCCGTCGGAGGACTGGTCCGCCGCTTCCCCGGCCTGGAACAGGCGGGGGAGGTCCGCTGGAACGGCCTTCTGAGCCTGCGCGGGGCCACTCACCTCCCCGTCCACGTCTGACCGTCACACGCTGCGCGGGCCTCTGGGGCAGTAGGCGGAGCTCCTCCCGCCCCAGAGGCCCGCGGCCAGGGAGCGTTCTCGTCTGCCTACCTTCACCAGACAGGCGCTCGAGATCAGTCAGATCCACTGTCGCTCCGCTCGCTCACATCCGACCTCGGTGTCGCGTCCTCGTTTCGTGACGGGAGAACACCTCGACTTCGCGCCGCCTCGTACCGCCCGAACCGGAAGATCGTAAACAGTCGTCTACTGACGGCTACTGAACGTAATCACTGCTCATGATCACGCGGAAATGCTCGAACGGTGCTCCCGATCACGCGTAAGTGCTCACGACACTGCGGACCCTAGATCTGTGCGAGCCGGGCTCCCTTCAACGCCATGTGCAGGAGCAGGCGGTCCTCGCCGTCGTCCAGGTCCAGGCCGGTGAGCTTCTCGATCCGGGACAGGCGGTAGTACAGGGTCTGGCGGTGGATGCCCAGCTCGGCGGCGGCCCGGGCGGCCTGGCCGGCGCAGTCGAGGTAGACCTCGGCGGTACGGGCGAGCTCCTGGTGGACGGGGAAGAGCAGTGCGTGCACCACCGGGTCGCAGGCCACCTCCGGCGGCAGCGCGGTGAGCAGCCGGAACGGCCCGATCGACGCCCACTGGGCGACGGGCCCCAGCCGGGGCTCGGCCGACGCGGCCCGTGCCGCCGCCGACGCCTCCCACCAGGCCGTTCCCAGCTCGGCGAGGCCGGAGCGGGGCGTTGCGAGACCGGCGGCCGGGCTGCCGGCTCCGCGCGAGGCGCTGCCGGCCGGGCCGGACGGAGCGGTGCCGGCCGGTCCGTGGGAG
>NZ_DF968511.1:0-1251 GCF_001270025.1 Streptomyces azureus
GAGCGGGCGTGCAGGGTCGCATGGAGATGTGACATTGCCGGAAAGAGCCGGCCGCGAGCCGACACCGCCGGGAACGCCCCCGAACGGCGGTGCGGATCCGCCCGTTCGGCGGATACCCCGAGCTCCTCAGCGGCGCCCGAGCACCTTCGCACGCGAGTGGGCCCAACCGGTCAGGAGGACACCGGCGGCGGTGAGCACTGCGTAGGCCAGCAGTGTGGGGAGGAAGCCGCCGGGGAGCCCGTCCAGCAGCCCCCGGTCGCCGCTGTCGACGAGGAGCCGGACGAGTGCCTGGCCGCACACGACCATCATCACCATGCCGAGGACCTGTAGGACGTCGTACTTCATGGCCTTCCCTTCCGTGGGGGAGGGTGACATTGATGTTACGAACGTATCAATCGACAGACAGGCAATTGCCCTAGCCGGAGCCAAAACTTCGCTTTACGTCACACTTTCTGGGAGCGCTATCGTGAAGGCGTGCGTGACGAAAATAAGCGGACGTGCCCGGTGTGCGGCAAGCCCACGGCCCGTCCGGGCCGTGGCCGCCCGCCCGTCTACTGCTCCCGGAGCTGCCAGGCCCGGGCCTACCGCCGGCGCCGGCAGCCGCTGCCCGCCCCGGGCAGCCCGCCCGCGCCCCGGCCGACGGACGTCCGGGCACGGCAGCGGCGCCGGATCGCCGAGGCGGTGTGGCGTATCGCGGCCGAGCAGGGACTGGACGCGGCGAGCATGCGCAGGATCGCGGCCGAGGCCAGGGTGTCCCTGCGGGTCGTGCAGTACCACTTCGACTCCAAGCACGCCCTGATGGTCGACGCGCTGCGGCTGCTGCACGAGGAGAACGAACGGCTGGCCCAGGGACGTATCCCCTACGACATGACGGAGCCGGGCGCGCTGCTGCGGGCAGTGCTGGACGAGTTCCTGCCGTTGGACGAGCAACGCGCCTTCGCGTTGCGCGTGTTCACGGCGTACTACGCGCGGAGCCTCACCGACCCCGTGCTCGCGGAGGTCTTCCTGGCCGCCGAGCAGCCGTTGGAGCGGCTCGTGGCGGACATCATCGGGGTGGGCGAGGCGGCAGGGAGCACGGCGCCGGGCATCGACCGGGTGCACGAGGCGGACCTGCTGGTGTCGGGAGCGGTCGGACTGGGCCTGGACGTCCTGCACGGCCGCCGCTCACTCGCGGACGTGCGGACGGTGCTGGAGTACCACCTGGGGCGGATCTTCCCGGACGCCATCCCCACATCCCGGCCGAATCCGGCC
>NZ_DF968512.1:0-28809 GCF_001270025.1 Streptomyces azureus
CTGATGGTGTACGGCGTCGGACTGGTCGTCGGGAACCTGGCCGGCGGGCGCGCGGCCGACCGCGACCGCGACCGTGCCCTGGTCCTCGCGCTGTTCGGACTCACCCTCACCCTGGCCCTGTTCGGGCTGCTGGCCGGCAACGCGACCGCCTCGGTCGTCCTGGTGTTCGTGATGGGCGTGACCGGGTTCGCCAGTGTGCCCGGGATGATCACGCGGGTCACCGACTACGCGCACGGAGCGGCACTGGCCGCCAGCGCCAACGTCTCCGCGTCCAACGTCGGCAACGCCCTCGGCGCCTGGCTCGGAGGCCTGGCCATCACCGCGGGCCTCGGCTACACGTCACCGCTCTACGTCGGCGCCGGCATCGCCCTGTTGTCCACAGTGGTCATGGTGATCGCCGCCCGCCGTGCAAGGTCTCCCCGAACGGCGGACCGTGCCCCCACGTCGTAATTCGGTTCCGGACGTGCGCCCTCGTGCCTACCGTGACCGCATGCACACGAAGATATCGAGCCTCGCCGACCACCCGGACATGCTGGAGCGGGTCGTCGGGATGGCGGACAGCTGGCCCGAGTTCACGATCCAGGACCTCGTGGGCGCCGCGCACTTCCCCCGGATCGCCGCCGAACTCCCGGAGTACGTCCTGTTCGCCGAGGACGAGCGGGGCGAGGTCGTCGCGAACGCCTACAGCGTGCCCTTCGCCCTCAATGCCGAGGGCCGCGGCCAACTGCCCGCGAACGGCTGGGACGCGGTCCTGGTGTGGGCGTTCTCCGACCTGCGTCGCGGGGGCCGCCCCGACACCGTCAGCGCGATCTCGGTCTCGATCGCCCCGCACGCCCAGGGCCGCGGCCTGTCCGCGTTGATGCTCTCGGCGATGCGCGACAACGCCCGGGCCCACGGCTTCCGGGAGGTCGTCGCCCCGGTCCGCCCCAACGCCAAGCATCTGGAACCGCACACGCCCATCGAGGAGTACGCCCACCGCGTCCGCCCCGACGGCCTGCCCCAGGATCCGTGGCTGCGGGTCCACGCCCGGGCCGGTGCCACCATCGACTGCGTGGCACCGGCGTCCATGACGGTGGCCGCCTCGCTGGCGGACTGGCGCCGCTGGACGGGGCTGCCCTTCGACACCCGGGGCGACATCGAGGTGCCCGGCGCCCTGGTGCCGGTGCGCTGCGAGCCCGAGCGCGGATACGCGGTGTACGTCGAGCCCAACGTGTGGATGCGGCACGCCTTGTGACCGCGGCACGCCGTGTGGATCCCGATCAGCCGGCGCAACTCCGCGAGCCCGTCGACGCGGCACGCCGCGTGACGGGTCACGCCTGTGCCGTGGCGGGCCCTGACCGCAAAGCTTCCTTTACGACCCGTAGGCCGGCTGGCCCGCCAGCGCGGCGAGTTCGGGAGCGGGCTCGACGCCCAGCTCTCTGCGCAGCCGTCGCCGCAGGTCCCGGAACAGCTCGGCGGCTCTGCTGGGTGCTCCGATCTCCACGAACGCCCGCATGAGCAGCAGATGGCTCGGCTCGTCGAGCGGTTCCCAGGACACCAGGAACGTCGCGGTCTCCGCCGCCTCGTGGGGACGGCCGCCGGCCAGGAGGCTGTGACCGGCCTCCCGCAGCGCGTGGAACCTGCGCTCGTCCCAGCTGGCCTGGTGCATCTCCGCCCATGCCGACCGCACGTCGGACATCAACGGCTGCCGCAGCATCTCCAGGTCCCGGGCGTCGGGCGGTACGCCGGGCCGGGTGACGCGTTCCAGGGCCTCCTCCGCCAGCCTCCAGTCGCTGGCCAGCACGTCGGTGAGGTGCACCGTCTCGCCTTCGGTGTACGTCAGTTCCCAGGGAAGGCTCCGGTTCGTCCGCCACAACAGGCGGCTGAGTCTGCGCCGCCCGACGCTCTCCGGCAGGTCGGGCCAGAGCGCTCCGACGAGGGCGGGTCTTCGGGCTCTGCGTCCGCCGCGCAGTTCCAGATAGGCGAGCAGTTCGGCGGTCTGCGGCGGCAGTCGGTGGGATTCGTGCTCCGCGAGGTGGATGCCGTCGTCACCCAGCAGACGGAGCAGCACGGTGGGTTCGGTCTCGCTCTTGTCCGGGTGCGTGGAGGCCACTCCGAACGCAGATACGTATGGCAAAGGTTCCCCCTGTTTTCCCCGTATCCGGCCCGTGTCCTCGTAAGTACCGGGCCGCGCGTGATGCGACAGAGGTCAGCTGTGCGGATCACGCGCCAGACAGTTAACACCGGCCCGCCGAACGGAACAAGCCATATGGCCACCGCTCGTGGGACAGCGGTGACCGAAAGTGATTTGCCGACGAGTCCGGCCGCCGACTGGCCCGGACGCGCTGACCTGGCCCGAGAACAGCGCGGAGACACCCGGGAGACACCGGCGCAGCATGATGTGCTCATGTCCGAGATCGTCAGGGGGCGCGACAGGGTGAGTGCGGAGACGGGGCCTTGTGAGCCTGTGCGAGCCGTTGGCCAACCGGCTGGAACGGCTTGCCAGTTGACTCATGGAGGATTCCGTGAACAAGAACCGCATCATCGCGAGCACCGTGCTCGTCGGTGCCCTCATCGGTGTCGGCGCACCGGCCGCCACCGCCGCGACCCCGGCTTCGGCCCGCTCCGTCGCCCAGGTGCAGACGGTCGACACCCACCGCGCGGTCTCCTCGGCCGCCGAGGTGAGGATCGCGACCCCGGCCGTCTCCACCAACGCCGCTACGGG
The DNA here is from genome assembly GCF_001270025.1 of Streptomyces azureus. Lineage (NCBI taxonomy): Bacteria > Bacillati > Actinomycetota > Actinomycetes > Kitasatosporales > Streptomycetaceae > Streptomyces > Streptomyces azureus. The sequence goes on from NZ_DF968512.1 coordinate 2,705, forward strand.
CTCCGCCACTGCCTCGGCCGCAGCGGAGACGGGCGAGGTCGCCGCCAAGGGCCGTATCAGCTGGCTCATCGGCAAGCTGAAGGGCCTCGGCTCGACCGCCTGGAACAAGCTGAAGGCCGCGGCGAAGAGCGGCTACAACGCGTTCAAGAAGGCGTACGAGAAGTACGTGCCGTGGCTGGTCCGCAAGGCGATCGAGGTCGGCTACACGGTCTACGAGGTCTACACCATCGTGAAGGACTTCGTCAGCTGACGACCGTGCTGACCGAGGGGCCGAGCAGGGCGATTCCCCGTTCGGACGCTTGTCGGGAAGCCACCGTCGCAGCGCCCGGACGCCCGTCCGGCTCTCGGTGACCTTGTCGGCCGCGGGAGCGGGGGCTCCGCTCGGCCGTCACCACCGGTCAGGGTTCCGGCCGGTCACCCGGCCGGCTGTGCGGCCCGCGGAACCAGCCGGTTCCGCGGGCCGCACACCCCTTCCCGACACCCGACCCTTTTGACAAGCCCTCGAGGAAAACCAAGGAAGACATGAGCAACGGATCCTTCTCGGCACGGCGGCAGGAAGCCCCGGAGTCCGTCCGCGGCGACGCCTGGCCCGTAGTCCCGCTCGCAGTGGCCCTGCTGCTGCTCCGCTGGCAGGGAGACCAGACCTGGGCGTACGTCACCGCGGCCGTGATCGGCGGCATCGGGCTCCTGGCGGCGCTGATCGGACTCACCGAGTGCGTCAAGGCCGTCCGCCGCGGACTCGCGCCCGGCAAGGTCGTCTGGGTCGTCGTCGTCCTGTTGCTCGCGAGCTTCGGCGTGGTGCACCAACTGATCGTGGCCTGAGGCGGGTTCGGAGAGATGACCAAGGCGACGATCGAAGTGTCGGGACTGGTCAAGACGTATGCGAAGAAGCGCGTCGTCGACGGCCTGTCCTTCACCGTGAACCCCGGAACCGTCACGGGGTTCCTCGGCCCGAACGGGGCCGGCAAGTCCACCACCCTGCGCATGCTGCTCGGGCTCACACGGCCCGACGCCGGCACCGCGCTCATCGGGGGGCGCGGCTATCACGAGCATCCCGAACCCCTCAGGGTCGTCGGAGCGTTGATGGACGCCCGCTGGGCCCACCCCAAGCGCTCCGCCCGCGCTCATCTGACCTGGCTGGCCCGCAGCAACCGGATCCCCGTGCAGCGGGTGGACGAGGTGCTCGCGCAGGTCGGGCTCACCGACGTGGCGGGCAAGCGGGTCGGCGGGTTCTCGCTCGGCATGGCGCAGCGCCTCGGGCTGGCGGGCGCACTGCTGGGCGACCCGGGCGTCCTCGTCCTCGACGAACCCGCCAACGGCCTCGATCCCGAGGGCATCGCCTGGATGCGGGGACTGCTGCGCGCACTGGCGGCCGAGGGACGCACCGTCTTCGTCTCCAGCCATCTGCTCGCCGAGATGGCGCAGTTGGCGGACGACGTGGTGATGATCGGGCGCGGGAAACTGATCACCCAGGGCTCCGTCACGGACCTCACCTCCCTCAGCTCCACCGAGGAGGTGCTGGTACGGGCCGAGGAACCCGAGCGGCTGCGCGACCTGGTCGTGGAGCACGGCGCGACGGCCGTCGAGGCACCCGAGCGCGCCGAGGCGCTGCTCGTCTCCGGGATGAGCAGTGAGGACATCGGCAGGGCGGCGGCCCGGGCAGGACTGGTCCTGTTCGAACTGGCGCCACGCCGCCGCACGGTCGAGGACGCCTATCTGAAGCTCACGGCCGATTCGGTCGAGTACCGGGGCTCCGTGCAGCAACCGGTGGAAGGGAGCCGGGCATGACCACGGCCGTACTGCGGACGGAAGTCGACAAGCTGCGGTCGCTGGCCTCGACGTGGTGGTTCCTCGGCATCACGGCCGCGGTGTCGCTGGCCCTGAGCGGCTTCGGGGTGCGGGAGACGGCGGAAGGACAGGAGCCGGGTATCGCCGACGTCCTGACGGGACCGGCCTTCGCCCAGTTGCTCATCATGGTCTTCGCCGCCCGTTCGGCCACCATGGAGTTCCGCACGGGCACGATCTGGGCCTCCCGTCTGGCCGTGCCGTCCTGGTACCGGCTGCTGACGGGCAAGGCGGCGGTCGTCGCCGGGCTCGCCGCACTCGCCGGAGCGGTCCTCATGGCCGGTGGCCTCGCGGTGGCGGCACTGGCGGAGCCCACCGCGCGGCTCACCCCGGACTCCGGACTCGACTGGCGCCAGCTCCTCACCGTCCCCGTGACGTTCGCGATCACCGCGGTCATCGGTCTCGCGGTCGGGCTGCTGCTCAAGAGCGGAGGCGCGACGGTGGCGGTCGTGCTGGTGTGGGCCCTGGTGGCCGAGCCGGCGCTGGGCGCCGCGGGCGAATGGCTGCTCAGCGTCGACATCGGTGCCTGGCTGCCCTTCATCGCGCTCAGCGACTTCCAGGGACAGCCCGGCGGAACGCCGTTCCCCGGTGGTCCCTACGCGGCGGGTCTCTACGTCACCGTCCTCGCCGTCGGGCTGCTGACGGCGGCGATCCGGCTACAGGAGCGCCGGGAACCCTGACCGCGCCGGAGACCCGGAAACGCCGGGAGGGGAACCGCGCCGACCCCCCGGACGCGGCTCCCCTCCCGGCCCGGTCCGCGCGGCGGTGCCGGAAGTCCTGGTGAATCGTTGGTCGAATGGGTTGGCCAGAGCTTGGCCACTGCCTACCATCGATCACCGCAAGACCTTGTGCACCGTCGCACAATCTCCTCGGGAGGTCCCCTTGCACCGCCGCCGTCGCACCGCGCTCGTCCTCACCGCCGCGATCGCCGCCGCGGCACCCCTTCTCACCGCCTGCGGCAACGACGCGCATCCCGGCGCGGCGGCCGTGGTGGGCGGCCAGCGGATCACCGTCTCCCAGCTGGAGGAGCGGGTCGGTGAGGTACGCGCGGCCCAGCGGGCGGCCGTGCAGAACGACGCCCAGTACCAGCAGGCCATCGCCGGGACCGGCACACTCACCCGCGACACCCTGCAGACCATGATCCTCGACCGGGTGCTGCACCGCGCCGCCGAGGACGCCGGTGTGACCGTCACCCGCAGGGAGATCCAGGAGATGCGGTCCGGGCTGGAGGAGCAGGCCGGCGGCGCCAAGCAGCTGGAGACGACCTGGCTCCAGCAGTACGGCATCCCGCCGCAGCGCCTCGAAGAGAACCTCCGCCTCCAGCTGGAGGCCCAGAAGCTCGCCGAGAAGCTCGGCACGGACACCAACCGTCCCGAGTTCTGGAAGGCCCTGTCCGAGGCCTCCAAGGACCTGAACGTCGACCTCAACCCGCGCTACGGCACCTGGGACGTCCAGAAGAGCAGCCGGGCCGACGCGAAGACGCCGTGGGTGCGGGACGTGTCGGCGGCCCAGGCGCAGCAGAGCATGTAGCAGCAGAGCATGCAGGGGGCCCCGCCCACGGGGCCTGTGGATGACTTCGGGGGCTGTCGGCGGCGTGGGATAGCTTCGAATCGTGAACGCCAACAGCCCCGAAGCCACCCCGCGACCCGAGCAGGCCGCCCCCGGCCCGGCCGACACCGCCGCCCCCGGCCGCATCGTCCTGCTCACCACCAGCCACCGCGTCGCCCCCGGCCTGCTGTCCTGGCCCGCCTGGCAGGCACTGCACGCGGCCGACCAGGTGCTGTGCGCGGACGGCGCGCACCCGCAGCTGCCGTATCTGCGCGAGGCGGGGATAACCGTCGACGAGGCGTCCCCCACGGCCCAGGAGCTGGTCGACGCCTGCGCCGGCGGCCGCACGGTGGTCGTCGTGGCGACGGGCGAGGGCGAGCCGGCCCTGACGGACGGCCTGGCCCGCCTCGCGGGCACCGGCCGCGTCGCCATGCCCGAGCTGGAGCTGCTCCCCGCCTCCTACGACCTGCCGGGCGCCCGCCTGCTCGATCTCGTCCAGGTCATGGACCGCATCCGCGCCGAGTGCCCGTGGTCGTCCCAGCAGACCCACAAGGGCCTGGCCAAGTACGGCATCGAGGAGGCGTACGAACTCGTCGAGGCGATCGAGGAGGGCGACCGCGACGAACTGCGCGAGGAGCTCGGTGACGTCCTCCTCCAGGTCGTCTTCCACGCCCGGATCGCCGAGGACGACCTGGAGAGCCCCTTCTCCATCGACGACGTCGCCGCCGGCATCGTCGCCAAGCTGATCCACCGCCACCCGCATGTCTTCGGCGACGAGACGGCCACCACGCCGGAGGAGGTCAAGGCGCACTGGCTGCGCACCAAGGCGGTCGAGAAACAGCGCACCTCGATCACCGAGGGCATTCCCCTCGGCCAGCCCGGCCTGGCCCTCGCCGCCAAGCTGGCGTCCCGGGCCCGCACGGCGAACCTGGACATACCGCTCCCACCCGTCGAGGGCATCGGCTACGAGCTGCTGGCCCTGGCGGTCCGTGCGGAGTCGGAGGGCGTCGACCCGGAGGCGGCCCTGAGAGCGGCGGCCCGCGCGTACCGGGACGCGATCAGGGAGGCCGAGGGCCGAGATCGACGGCCGTGACGCGGTGCCCGGCGGGTCAGTCCCGCCAGTCCAGCTGCGCTTCGGGGATCCCGACGGAACGGGCGTAGTCCTGTGCCCGCCGACGGCCCTCCGCGCGCCCGCGTGGATCCTGGCCGCGCGGATAGCGGAAGACCTCGCCGGGGAAGACCACGAACGCCTCGGTGGCGGTGTTGTAGTCGACGTACCAGCCCCCGGTCGGGGACAGGCACGCGGCCAGCCGCTCGGCCAGAGGCTCCGCGTCGGCCTCCTGCCCGCTGAAGTCCAGGAGCGTCCACCGCTGCGGCTGCCCGGCCGCCGGGCCCTCCACTTCCACCCTGGCGATCTTCGTGACGCGCAGCGGGACACCGGCCAGCTCGGTCCCGACCCGCAGGCTCTCCGCGATCAGTACGCCTTCGAGCACCCGGTCCTCCTCGATCTCGACGCGGTGAGAGTAGCGATGACCTCTGACAGCGGCGGCCGGCGGTGCCCCGGGGGCTGCGTAGGGTCGTGGCATGCGACGTGAAGTGCCCGGGGTGCCCGAACTGTTTTCGTGGGAGTTCGCCACTGACCCCTATCCCGCCTACGCCTGGCTCCGCCAGCACGCCCCCGTGCACCGCACCAAACTGCCCAGCGGCGTGGAGGCCTGGCTGGTCACGCGGTACGCCGATGCCAAGCAGACGCTCGCCGACCACCGGCTCTCCAAGAACCCCGCGCATCACGACGAACCCGCGCACGCCAAGGGCAAGACCGGCATCCCCGGTGAGCGCAAGGCCGAGCTGATGACGCATCTGCTCAACATCGACCCGCCGGACCACACCCGGCTGCGGCGGCTCGTGTCCAAGGCGTTCACGCCCCGCCGGGTCGCCGAGTTCGCGCCGCGGGTGCAGGAGCTCACGGACGGGCTCATCGACGGGTTCGCGCAGAAGGGGTCCGCCGACCTCATTCACGAGTTCGCCTTCCCGCTCCCCATCTACGCCATCTGCGACCTGCTCGGCGTCCCCCGCGAGGACCAGGACGACTTCCGTGACTGGGCGGGGATGATGATCCGTCACCAGGGCGGGCCAAGGGGCGGCGTGGCGCGGTCCGTGAAGAAGATGCGCGGCTATCTCGCCGACCTCATCCACCGCAAGCGGGAGGCGCTGCCCATCGAGCCCGCCCTCGGCGAGGACCTCATCTCCGGGCTCATCCGCGCCTCCGACCACGGTGAGCACCTCACCGAGAACGAGGCCGCGGCCATGGCCTTCATCCTGCTGTTCGCCGGCTTCGAAACGACCGTGAACCTGATCGGCAACGGCACCTACGCCCTGCTCACCCACCCCGAGCAGCGCGCCCGACTCCAGGCGTCCCTCGCCGCCGGGGAGACCGGCCTCCTGGAGACCGGCGTCGAGGAGCTCCTGCGCTACGACGGGCCCGTCGAACTCGCCACCTGGCGGTTCGCCACGCAGCCGCTCACCATCGGCGGGCAGCAGATCGCGGCCGGCGACCCGGTCCTCGTCGTCCTGGCCGCCGCGGACCGGGATCCGGAGCGGTTCGCCGATTCGGACGTGCTCGACCTCGCCCGTCGCGACAACCAGCACCTCGGCTACGGCCACGGCATCCACTACTGCCTCGGCGCGCCGCTCGCCCGCCTGGAGGGCCAGACCGCGCTCGCCACGCTCCTCACCCGCCTCCCGGACCTGCGGCTCGCCGCGGATCCGGCCGAGCTGAGATGGCGCGGCGGCCTCATCATGCGCGGGCTGCGCACCCTGCCCGTGGAGTTCACGCCGACCCCAAGGTGACACGCCGTCAGGAATGTGATCTTCACGTGATCTGCGTGGCATGAACTTGTGACAAGTGATCGTCTGCCGATACGTTCACCCATCAGCGCGGCCCGGGACCCTGCGCCGCGCCGGTCACTGCTGTCTCGCGAAAGGTCTCCGTATGCTCTCCGGGAACGGTCGGCACCGTCGCCCCCGCCAGGCTCCGGCTCTCCTCGTCGCGGCCGGAGTGACCGGCTCCGCCATCGCGATCCCCCTCCTCGGAGCCTCCGGCGCCAGCGCGGCCGACGGCACGACCTGGGACCGGGTCGCGGACTGCGAGACCGGCGGCGCCTGGAGCCAGAACACCGGCAACGGATACTTCGGCGGCCTCCAGTTGTCCCAGGAGGACTGGGAGAACCACGGCGGCCTCGACTACGCCCCGAGCGCCGACCTGGCCAGCCGTTCCCAGCAGATAGCCGTGGCCGAGAGAATCCTCGCCGACCAGGGGGTCGGCGCGTGGCGCACCTGCGGGCTGCTCTCGGGTCTCCAGCAGGACGCGAAGCCGGGCACATCCGACTCGTCCGCCCCAGCGGACTCGCCGGGATTGCTCGACTCGACCGAGTCGTCCCCTTCCTCCTCTCCGTCCGCGTCGCCGTCCCCCGACGCGCCGTCGACCTCGGAGGACGAAACCGCCAAGTCCGACAAGTCGGCCGATTCTTCCGATTCCTCGACGCGGGGCCAGTCGCAGGACCAGGAGCCCGACAGCTCCCCCTCGGCTGATCCGGAGAGCGACAAGCCTGACAAGTCGCCACGGGACGACGACTCTTCGGCTCTCACCGACACCGGCTCCGGCCGCCACCGCGGCCCCAGTGCCGACGAGGACGCCGCGCCCGAGGACGGCCGTACGTCCGGGTCCGCGGGGCGGCACGCCTCGCGCGGCGACGACGCCTCGCGCGGCGACGACGCCTCGCGCGGCGACGACGCCTCGCGCGAGGCGACGGACGGCTCCTACGTCGTCCGTCCAGGCGACAGTCTCTGGTCCATCGCCGACTCCCTTGACCTCGGCGGCGGATGGCGCGCGCTCTACGTCGGGAACGAGGCGGCCGTCGGCGTCGACCCGAACCTCATCCGCCCCGGTCAGAAGCTCACGGTACGGGTCGAAGCGGACGACGAGTAGCCGGTGGGGCAGTACGGAAACGGCGGCGGAAGTCACCCCTAAACCGTGCGAGTTCACGTCGCCGTTCGCGCCGAATGTCCCGTATTGACCCCGTGAGAGATAGATCTCAGAAGCCCTGATCGTCTTTGAAATTCCGCGGATCGCATGTCTACGGTCGTGATCGCTCGTCACCGCGAGCCCCGGCTGCCGCAACGCCGAATCCTGCCAGCGGCCGCACGGGAACAGTCGTCGCGTCAAGCGCCGTAGGCAGGAGCGGGGGACCCAAGGTAAGTGCCGGGCCCGGCGGTTGAGGCAACTCGACGGCAGGTCCGGCTTGGGGTGAAGCCGTGTCCCGGGAGGGACGCGGCCGGGCAACTCAACCGGCCCGAACCCGACAGCTCACCTCGCAGGCGTCGGTGAGGGGATCTCTCCATGCTGTTTTCCGGCAAGGGCACGCACCGCCGTCCGTCCAAGGCCACTCGGGCCATCGCCATCGCCGGTGTCACCGGCGCCGCCGTCGCCGCCCCGCTGATGGCGGCCGGCAACGCCTCCGCCGCCACCGCCTCCGAGTGGGACGCCGTCGCCCAGTGCGAGTCCGGCGGCAACTGGTCCATCAACACCGGCAACGGCTACTACGGCGGTCTGCAGTTCTCCGCCTCCACCTGGTCCGGCTACGGCGGCACCAAGTACGCCTCCACCGCCGACCAGGCCACCAAGGCCCAGCAGATCGAGATCGCCGAGAAGGTCCTCGCGAGCCAGGGCAAGGGCGCCTGGCCGGTCTGCGGCAAGGGCCTGTCGAGCGCCGGCTACAGCGGCGGCTCCTCCTCGGGCGACTCCGCCTCGAACAGCTCGTCGCAGAGCACCGAGACCCGCCAGACCGAGCAGCAGCCGGCCTCCCGTTCCGAGGAGCGCCCGGCCGCGAAGAAGACCGTCACCACCCCGACCGGCAAGAAGGTCAAGAAGGGCGACGGCGAGTACAAGGTCGTCAAGGGCGACACCCTCAGCTCGATCGCGACCGAGCACAAGGTCGAGGGCGGCTGGGCGAAGCTGTACGAGCTGAACAAGGACATCGTCCAGGAAGCCAACCTCATCTACCCGGGCCAGCAGCTGCACCTGAAGTAAGCAGCGGCCCGCCCCCGTCCCCACAGGCTCCCCGCCCCGGTGCGTCATCCCCCGTGCGCACCGGGGCGGGGTTTTTTCTGCCGGTCTTTGCGATCCGGCTTTGTTCCGTTCGGAAACAATTTACTCTCGGTTCTGTCCATGGGGTGGGCGACCCGGTGGCCGATCGCGCGGAGCCGGTTAGGCTCATGTCGCGAGCCACCGCGGCCCGCACCACGCAGGGCCCGAGCGGCCCGCGTACCCGCGTCACATCAAGAAGGAGATGCTCGTGCCGTCCATCGACGTCGTCGTAGCCCGGGAAATCCTGGACTCCCGAGGCAACCCCACGGTCGAGGTCGAGGTCGGCCTCGACGACGGCAGCACCGGTCGTGCCGCCGTCCCGTCCGGCGCCTCCACGGGCGCCTTCGAGGCCATCGAGCTGCGCGACGGCGACTCGAACCGCTACCTCGGCAAGGGTGTGGAGAAGGCCGTCCTCGCGGTCATCGAGCAGATCGGCCCGGAGCTGGTCGGCTACGACGCCACCGAGCAGCGCCTGATCGACCAGGCGATGTTCGACCTGGACGCCACCGACAACAAGGGCTCCCTCGGCGCCAACGCCATCCTCGGCGTCTCGCTCGCCGTCGCCCACGCCGCCTCCGAGGCCAGCGACCTGCCGCTGTTCCGCTACCTGGGCGGCCCGAACGCGCACCTGCTGCCGGTGCCGATGATGAACATCCTGAACGGCGGCTCGCACGCCGACTCCAACGTGGACATCCAGGAGTTCATGATCGCCCCGATCGGCGCGGAGTCCTTCTCCGAGGCCCTGCGCTGGGGCGCCGAGGTCTACCACACGCTGAAGAAGGTCCTGAAGTCGAAGGGCCTGGCCACCGGCCTCGGCGACGAGGGCGGCTTCGCCCCGAACCTCGGCTCCAACCGCGAGGCCCTCGACCTCATCCTCGAGGCGATCAACGAGGCCGGCTACACCCCCGGCGAGCAGATCGCCCTGGCCCTCGACGTCGCCGCGTCCGAGTTCTACAAGGACGGCGTCTACACCTTCGAGGGCAAGGACCGCTCGGCGGCCGAGATGACCGAGTACTACGCGGAGCTCGTCGACGCGTACCCGCTCGTCTCCATCGAGGACCCGCTGTTCGAGGACGACTGGGAGGGCTGGAAGACCATCACCGACAAGCTCGGTGACAAGGTCCAGCTCGTCGGCGACGACCTGTTCGTCACCAACCCCGAGCGCCTCGCCCGTGGCATCGAGGAGGGCGCGGCCAACGCGCTCCTGGTCAAGGTCAACCAGATCGGCTCCCTGACCGAGACCCTGGACGCCGTCGAGCTGGCCCAGCGCAACGGCTTCAAGTGCATGATGTCCCACCGCTCCGGCGAGACCGAGGACGTCACCATCGCCGACCTGGCCGTCGCCACCAACTGCGGTCAGATCAAGACCGGCGCCCCGGCCCGCTCCGAGCGCGTCGCCAAGTACAACCAGCTGCTGCGCATCGAGGAGATCCTCGACGACGCGGCGGTGTACGCCGGCCGCAGCGCGTTCCCGCGCTTCAAGGGCTGACCCGAGCCGCAAGAGGCAGCGTCGTACGTACGTCCCCGTACCCGGTCCCGTACCGTGTCCGGGGACGTACGCGCGTATGACGGTGGAGCGGGAGGCGGACAGACATGGCCGTGAAGGACCGGGACCGGTTCTCCACCGCGACCAGGATCCGGCTGCTCGGCGAGCAGACCGCGGCCCGGGTCTACCGCTCCCAGACCAAGCGCCAGGCCCGCCGCTCCCGGCTGACCGGCCGGGCCGCGCTGCTCGCCCTGGTGATGTGCTCGCTGATCGTGGCCCTGGCCTACCCGATGCGGGAGTACGTCTCGCAGCGCGCCGAGATCGACGACCTCCAGCGCGAACAGCAGCAGGCCCGGCAGCGCGTCGAACGGCTGCGTGACCAGAAGGCGCGCTGGCAGGACGACGCGTACGCCGAGCAGCAGATCCGGAAGCGGTTGCACTACGTCATGCCGGGGGAGACGGGATTCATCGTCGTCGACCCGCACGCGGCGCGGCAGTCGCGCGCCGACCTCGGGGCGGCCGACCGCCCCTGGTACTCGAACGTCTGGGACGGGGTCGACAAGGCCGACGCCTCCGACCGGTGAACCCGGACCCCAGCCAGTGACCCCAGTGACCTGAACCCAGAGAAAGACAGCCTGAACACAGTCATGGAAACGCCCCCGCCGACCTCTCCGCGCACCGAGCCCACCGACGCGGACGTCGAGGCCTTCAAGCAGCAGCTCGGCCGGCCCCCGCGCGGCCTGCGCGCGATCGCGCACCGGTGCCCGTGCGGGCAGCCCGACGTCGTCGAGACGGCCCCGCGGCTGCCGGACGGGACGCCGTTCCCCACGCTGTACTACCTGACGTGCCCGCGCGCCGCCTCGGCGATCGGCACGCTGGAGGCGAACGGCGTCATGAAGGAGATGACCGAGCGGCTGGCCTCGGACCCGGAGCTGGCGGCGGCGTATCAAGCGGCGCACGAGGACTACATCAGGCGCCGTGACGAGATCGAGGAGCTGAAGAACTTCCCGAGCGCGGGCGGCATGCCGGACCGGGTGAAGTGCCTGCACGTGCTGGTGGCGCACTCGCTGGCCGCGGGCCCCGGGGTGAACCCGCTCGGGGACGAGGCCATCGGGATGCTGCCTGAGTGGTGGCTCAAGGGCCCGTGCGTGACGGCCGCCGAGGAGGACGCCCAGTGACCCGTGTAGCCGCCGTGGACTGCGGTACGAACTCCATCCGGCTCCTGGTCGCCGACGCGGACCCGGCCACCGGTGAGCTGGCCGACCTGGACCGGCGCATGACGATCGTGCGGCTCGGGCAGGGCGTCGACCGCACCGGCCGGCTCGCCCCCGAGGCGCTCCAGCGGACCTTCGCGGCCTGCCGCGAGTACGCCGGGATCATCAAGGAGCACGGGGCGGAGCGGCTGCGGTTCGTGGCGACCTCCGCCTCCCGGGACGCCGAGAACCGGGACGAGTTCGTGCGCGGCGTGCTGGACATCCTGGGCGTCGAGCCCGAGGTGATCTCCGGGGACCAGGAGGCCGAGTTCTCCTTCACCGGCGCCACCAAGGAGCTCGCCGGGCGCGACCACCTGGCGAAGCCCTACCTCGTGGTGGACATCGGCGGCGGCTCGACCGAGTTCGTCGTCGGCGACGACCATGTCCGCGCGGCACGCTCGGTGGACATCGGCTGTGTCCGCATGACCGAGCGGCACCTGGTCCGGGACGGGGCCGTTACCGACCCGCCGGCCGAGGAGCAGATCGCGGCGATGCGGGCGGACATCGAGGCCGCCCTCGACCTCGCCGAGGAGACGGTCCCGCTGCGCGAGGCCCGCACGCTGGTCGGCCTGGCCGGGTCCGTGACGACCGTGTCGGCGATCGCCCAGGAGCTGCCCGAGTACGACCCGGCCGCCATCCACCACTCCCGTGTCTCCCGTGAGAAGGTCCGCGAGATCACCGGCTGGCTGCTGCGCTCCACGCACGCCGAGCGCGCGGCCGTACCCTCCATGCACCCGGGCCGGGTCGACGTGATCGGCGCGGGGGCCCTCGTACTGCTGTCGATCATGGAGCGGATCGGCGCGGAGGAGGTCGTGGTCAGCGAGCACGACATCCTCGACGGCATCGCGTGGTCCGTCGCCTAGGCCGCTTCTGAGCAGGCAAGGATCACGTTTGAGCGAGTCCGGGGGACTCGTGCGAGCCCCCCGGAAGCAGTCCCCCGGAAAAGTTCGTGAAGTTCTTCACAAGGAATTCGGCACTCCAGGGCGAAGAGAAGGGCCGCGTTGACCCTTCTGGGGGCCTGATGACCCTTTGAACGTGTTCAGAAGCATGATATGGGTGCGCCCGGGCGGATGGCCGGAGGAGGGTTCGACGGGGGTCTCACAGGGGGGTCCGCGGGCCAGAGGGGCAGCTCACGCGGCATTGACGGCTGCCCGCCGTGCACACAGGAGCCCGCTTGTCACCATGACATGGATCACGGGAGCGGCGGAGGATAACACACCCCCCGACGGAGCTTGTGAAGGGGCGCACGAGCTACCCCCCTGAGACGGGTGGATACTCGATGGCATGAGCACCACGGAGCGTCCCAGGATCCTCGTAGTAGGCGGTGGGTACGTAGGCCTGTACGCAGCTCGGCGCATCCTCAAGAAGATGCGCTACGGCGAGGCGACCGTCACGGTCGTCGACCCCCGGTCGTACATGACCTACCAGCCCTTCCTCCCCGAAGCCGCCGCCGGCAACATCTCCCCGCGCCACGTCGTCGTCCCGCTGCGACGCGTGCTGCCGAAGGCGGAGGTCCTCACCGGCCGGGTCACCACCATCGACCAGGACCGCAAGGTCGCAACGATCGCGCCGCTGGTCGGCGAGGCGTACGAGCTGCCCTTCGACTACCTGGTCGTCGCGCTCGGCGCGGTCTCCCGCACCTTCCCGATCCCCGGCCTCGCCGAGCAGGGCATCGGCATGAAGGGCATCGAGGAGGCCATCGGCCTGCGCAACCACGTCCTCGAGCAGCTCGACAAGGCCGACTCCACCAACGACGAGGAGATCCGCCGCAAGGCGCTCACCTTCGTCTTCGTGGGCGGCGGTTTCGCCGGTGCGGAGACCATCGGCGAGGTCGAGGACATGGCCCGCGACGCGGCGAAGTACTACAAGAACGTGTCCCGTGAGGACATGCGCTTCATCCTGGTCGACGCCGCCGACAAGATCCTCCCCGAGGTCGGTCCCAAGCTCGGCAAGTACGGCAAGGAGCACCTCGAGGGCCGCGGCGTCGAGGTCTACCTGTCCACCTCCATGGACTCCTGCGTCGACGGCCACGTGGTGCTGAAGAACGGCCTGGAGGTCGACTCCAACACGATCGTCTGGACCGCCGGCGTCAAGCCCAACCCGGTCCTCTCCCGCTACGGCCTGCCCCTCGGGCCCCGCGGCCACGTCGACTGCGAGACCACGCTCCAGGTCAAGGGCACCGACTACATCTGGGCCGCGGGCGACAACGCCCAGGTCCCGGACCTCGTCGGCCGCAAGGCGGGCAACGAGAACGCCTGGTGCCCGCCGAACGCGCAGCACGCGCTGCGTCAGGCCCGGGTCCTCGGCGACAACGTCCTGTCCGGCATGCGGGGCTTCCCGCAGAAGGACTACTCCCACGCCAACAAGGGAGCGGTGGCCGGTCTCGGCCTCCACAAGGGCGTCGCGATGATCGTCATGGGCAAGATGAAGATCAAGCTCAAGGGCCGTCTCGCCTGGTACATGCACCGTGGCTACCACGGCATGGCGATGCCGACCTGGAACCGCAAGATCCGCGTCTTCGCCGACTGGACGCTCGGCATGTTCCTCAAGCGCGAGGTCGTCTCGCTCGGCGCGATCGAGACGCCGCGCGAGGAGTTCTACGAGGCCGCCAAGCCGGCCCCGGTCGCCTCCGCGCCGAAGGAGAAGACCGAGGCGAAGGCCAAGGAGAAGACCGAGGAGAAGGCCAAGGCCTCCTGACCTCCGGCCCCTTCCCGTCCTGACGGGAGGACCTGCACGCAGGACCTCCACCGCCGGGCCTCCGACGAAGGACCTCCGACGAAGGACCTCCCGCCATCCGTGGTGCGGGAGGTCCTTCGGCGTTCCCGCAGCGGTTCCTTCGGCACCTTCGGTTCCCTCGGTTCCTTCGGAGTGGTGGTTTGCCCGGACATGACGCGTGCCGGGGACTGCGCCGAGGCCCCGCAGGTGTTTACGTGGTGTCGGGAACATTCCGGGATTCCTCGTCACGGAGGTGTGCACCATGGCAGACGCCGCGCCGCGGCTCCAGGGCCTCTTCGCACAGTTGCTGGGAGCACCGCTACCGGTGCGCATCCGCGCCTGGGACGGTTCGCAGGCGGGCCCGCCGGGTGCGCCGACCCTGGTCGTACGCAACCGCCGCGCCCTGCGCCGCCTGCTGTGGAAGCCGGGCGAACTCGGGCTGGCCCGGGCCTGGGTGGCGGGCGATCTCGACATCGACGGCGACCTCTACACCACCCTGGACCTGCTGGCCGGTCACATCTGGGAGCGCGACGAGGACGCCCGCACCCTCGCCCAGGCCCTGCGCGACCCCGAGGTCCGCGCCGCCGTACGCGGGCTCGTCAAGCTCGCCGGGACCCCGCTGCCGCCCGCCCCGCCCCGCGAGGAGGCCCGTCGGCCCCGCCGCAACCTCCACACCAAGCGCACCGACAGACGGGCCATCAGCCACCATTACGACGTCGGCAACGACTTCTACGAGATCGTCCTCGGCCCGTCCATGGTGTACTCCTGCGCCTACTGGCCAAGCCCCGACAGCACCCTCGAACAGGCCCAGCACGACAAGCTCGAACTGGTCTGCCGCAAGCTGGGTCTGCGCCCCGGTCAGCGGATGCTCGACGTCGGCTGCGGCTGGGGCTCGATGGCCGTCCACGCCGCCAGGGAGCACGGCGTGAGCGTCGTCGGCGTCACGCTCTCCCAGGAGCAAGCCGCGTACGCCCGCAAGCGCGTCGCCGACGAGGGCCTCACCGACAAGGTCGAGATCCGCGTCCAGGACTACCGCGACGTCCGCGACGGGCCCTACGACGCGATCTCCTCCATCGGCATGGCCGAACACGTCGGCGCCCAGCGGTACCTGGAGTACGCCACCGACCTGCACGGGCTGCTGAAGCCCGGCGGGCGGCTCCTCAACCACCAGATCGCCCGCCGCCCGCAGCGGGACGAGACGGCGTACGACGTCGACGCGTTCATCGACTCCTACGTCTTCCCCGACGGTGAGCTCCAGCCCGTCGGCGCCACCGTCGCCCAGCTGGAGCGCGCCGGGCTCGAGGTGCGCGACGTCGAGTCGATCCGCGAGCACTACGCCCTCACCCTGCGCCAGTGGGTCGCCCGCCTGGAGGCCGACTGGCAGCGCGCCGTCCAGCTCACCAGCCCCGGCCGCGCCCGCGTCTGGCGTCTGTACATGGCCGCCTCCGCGCTCGCATTCGAGCACAACCGCATCGGCGTCAACCAGGTCCTGGCCGTGCGGACCCCAGAATCGGGGGAGTCGGGCATGCCGCTGCGCGCCCGTACCTGGAACTGAACGCGGGAAGGGCCCCGGTTCCTGCCGGCGGGGACCGGGGCCGTCCGGTGTGGTCGCCGGGGAGAGGGAAGCCGGGACCGCACTCGCGGCCTGTCCCCGGGCGTGGGGCGCCAGCCCGGGGGCTGGGCACCGAAGGGCAAGGCGCCCCCGAATCCCCCTTAGGACCGCGCTCGGGCCCGCGCTCGGGCCTGCATCCGCGCTCGGGCCTGCACTCGCGCTCGGGCCCGGGCCCGCACTCGGGCCCGCGCTCGGACGTGCACCCGCACTCGGACCCGCACCCGGCCCGCGTGACCGGGAACGTCAGGGTTCCGCCCGCACCTGGAGCCGAAACGTCGAAAGGCCCCTTTCCCACGGTGGGAAAAGGGCCCCGCGCCGGCTACTCCGCCTTGATCGCCTCCAGCATGTTCAGCCGGGCCGCCCGCCGGGCCGGCCACAGCGCGGCGAGGACACCCACCGTCGCGGCCAGCAGCAGGAAGACACCCATCCGGGCCCAGGGCAGGACCAGTTCGTAGGTCGCCAGCTTCGTGGCCAGCAGCTCACCGGCCGCCCAGCCGAAGAACACGCCCAGGCCGATGCCCAGCACCCCGCCGAACAGCGAGATCACCAGGGACTCCAGACGGACCATCCGCTTGATGCCCTTGCGGTCGAGGCCGATCGCCCGGAGCATGCCGATCTCCTGGGAGCGTTCGAAGACCGACATCGCCAGGGTGTTGATGACCCCGAGGACCGCCACGATCACCGCCATGGCGAGCAGGCCGTAGACCATGTTCAGCATCAGCGTGAACATCTGCGCGATCTCGTTGGAGATGTCCTGCTTGTCCTGGACCTTGATCGCCGGGTTGGTGCCTAGGGCCTTCTCCAGCTTGTCCTGCGTCGCGCCGGACGTGCCGCCGGAGGTCTTCACCATGACCTTCATGTTGTACGGGTCCGACTCGTGCGGGGCGAGGGTCGCCTGGTCGAGCAGGACGCCGCTCAGAAAGTCGTTGCTCTCGTAGGTCCCGGCGACCGTCAGTTTCTGCTTCTTGCCGTCCTCGTAGGAGACGGTGAAGGCGGAACCGGCTTTCCAGCCGTAGGACTTGGCGGTCTCGTCGTCCACGACGACCTGGGTGCCGCCGACCTTGAAGGATCCTTCATCGACCTCCGGACCGGCCAGCTCGCCGATCGCGGCGCCGTTGACGCCGGTCAGGTACTCGGTTTGGCCGTCGATCCGGGAGGCGGCGTTGAGCATCGGGCTGGTCGCGGTGACGCCGTCGGTCCGTTCCAGCTTCTTCTCGACGTCCGGCGACAGCGGGTTGCCGTTCGCCATGGACACCACGTAGTCGGCCTTGATCGACGACGACGCCATCTTCTCGATGGCCTGCTGGAGGCTGCCCGCCATCACCGTCATACCGGTGATCAGGGTCAGGCCGATCATCAGCGCCGAGGCGGTGGCGGCCGTACGGCGCGGGTTGCGCACCGAGTTCTGCCGGGCCAGCTTGCCGGAGATGCCGAAGGCGCGCAGCACCGGCGCCGCGGCGGCGATCAGCGGGCGGGACAGCAGCGGAGTCAGGATGAACACGCCGATGATGAGCAGCACCGCGCCGAAGCCCATGGGCATCTGGCCGTCCGAGCCGTCCATCGTCGTGGCCACCAGGATGACGGCGATGCCCGCGGCCGAGACCAGGGCGCCCAGCGTGTTGCGCAGCACGAGCGACTTGGTCGTGGCCTTGGCGTGCACGCTGTTCATGGCCGCCACCGGCGGGATCTTCGCGGCCCGGCGGCCCGGCAACCACGCCGCCAGCATGGTCACCAGGATGCCGACCGCGAGCGCGGTGAGGATCGTGGCGGGCTTGATGACCAGCGGCCCGTCCGGCACGGTCGCGTCGAACGTCCCCATCAGGGAGCGCAGTCCGGCTCCGATGCCGATGCCCGCGACCAGCCCGGCCACGGCGGCGACCGCGCCGACCACGAACGCCTCGATGAGCACCGACCGCGTCACCTGCCGGCGGGAGGCGCCGACCGCCCGCATCAGCGCCAGCTCCTTGGTGCGCTGGGCGACCAGCATGGTGAAGGTGTTGGCGATGATGAACGTGCCGACGAACAGGGCGATGCCGGCGAAGACCAGCAGGGCCGTCTGCATGCCGCTCATCGACCGGGCGATCGTCTCCGCCTGGTCGTCGGCGAGCTGCTTGCCGGTGGTGGTCGCGACGGTGTTCTCGGGCAGTGCCCTGTCCAGCTCCGCCTTCAGCGCGGCCTGGGTGACGCCCGGCTTCGCCTTGACGTCGATCTGGTCGTACACGCCCGCCTTGCCGAACAGCTTCTGGGCGGTCGCCGTGTCGAACAGGGTGAGGCTGCCGCCGGCCGCGACGTTGCCGTCGTCGGTGGTGAAGATGCCGGTGATCTTCGGGGTCAGGACCGGCCCGTCGACCGACATCCGCACGGTGTCGCCGACCTTGTAGCCGGCGCGCTCGGCCGTCTCGGAGTCGATGAGGATCTCGCCGCGGCCCTTGGGGGCGTGCCCGCTGGCCAGGGGGTAGCGGGGGTCCTTGGTGCCCCAGTAGTTGCCGCCCTGCGACTGGAAGCCATCGCCGATCAGCTTGCCGTCCTTGTCGGCGATGGCGGTGAAGCCCTGCACGACCCCGATGGCGGACGCGGCCCCGGGGACGCGCTCGCTCTTGTCGAGCGTGGCCTGGGTCAGGTCGTGGACCTTGCCGACCTGGTCGCCCTCGGCGTCCTGGTAGTCCGCTGTCATGGCGACGTCGACCTGGTCGAAGCCCTTGGCGGAACTCTTCTGGAAGGCGTCGGAGATGGTGTTGGTGAAGACCAGGGTCCCCGACACGAAGGCCACGCCGAGCATCACGGCGAGGACGGTCATCAGGAGCCGGGCCTTGTGCGCGAGCACGTTGCGCAAGGCGGTACGGAACATGGGTTTTCTTCTTCTCAGTCCTGTCGGTCCTGACGGGGGATCAGCTGGTGCGGCCCTTGGCGTCGAACGCCTTCATGCGGTCCAGGACCGTCTCGGCCGTCGGCCGGTACATCTCGTCGACGATCCGCCCGTCAGCGAGGAAGATCACCCGGTCCGCGTAGGCCGCGGCCACCGGGTCGTGGGTCACCATCACCACCGTCTGGCCCAGCTCCCGCACGGAGTTGCGCAGGAAGCCCAGCACCTCGGCGCCGGAGCGCGAGTCGAGGTTTCCGGTGGGCTCGTCACCGAAAATGATCTCGGGCCGGGAGGCCAGCGCGCGGGCCACGGCGACGCGCTGCTGCTGACCGCCCGACAACTGTGCGGGGCGGTGGCCGAGCCGGTCCGCCAGACCCACCATCCGGATGACGGAGTCCAGCCACTGCTTGTCCGGCTTGCGGCCCGCGATGTCCATCGGGAGGGTGATGTTCTCCAGGGCCGTCAGGGTCGGCAGCAGGTTGAACGCCTGGAAGATGAAGCCGATCTTGTCCCGGCGCAGCTTGGTCAGCTGCTTGTCCTTCAGGGAGCCGAGCTCGGTGTCGCCGATGCGCACCGACCCGGAGGAGAAGGTGTCGAGGCCGGCCACACAGTGCATCAGCGTCGACTTGCCGGAGCCGGAGGGGCCCATGATCGCGGTGAACTCGGCCTGCCGGAAGCCGACGGACACCCGGTCAAGGGCGACCACCTGGGTCTCACCCTGTCCGTAGATCTTCGACAGATCCGTGGCGCGCGCGGCCACGGCGGTGGCCCGGTCGGTGAG
This sequence comes from Streptomyces azureus, assembly GCF_001270025.1. Lineage (NCBI taxonomy): Bacteria > Bacillati > Actinomycetota > Actinomycetes > Kitasatosporales > Streptomycetaceae > Streptomyces > Streptomyces azureus. The sequence goes on from NZ_DF968512.1 coordinate 21,954, forward strand.
CGGTGCGGTGGTCACGGGATGGCACTCCTGTCGGACGGCGGTGTTCTCTGGGGGACTTGTTCCATCGTCCCGGTCCCACGCCGCCGTGTAGTCACCCGTTGTTCCGGTTCCGGGGGCCGACTGCGGTCTGACCGCGAGGGGCGCTGTCATACCTGGGGATGACGAACGCCCCTGAGGGGGCCGGGTGTCGGGGAGCGAGTGGTCCACGTGCCGTGAAACCCAAGTGGGCCAGGTGTCAAGAACAGGTGGAGTGCCCTCGTTCAGACGGTGAAATTCCGTCATTCCGCATGCGCCGCCGAAGGCCGCACGCAAGGCTATTGGCAAGTGCGGATGGCGCGTTCCATGTGCTGATGCACCCTCAGACGTCAATAAAATAAGACAACATCGGTCCGCCCTTCCGCTGTTCGGGGGACCCGTCCCGATAGTCTCGGAACCTCGATGCGGAGCCCATGGCCTGCCCGGATGGTGGAATGCAGACACGGCGAGCTTAAACCTCGCTGCCCCTTCGCGGGCGTGCCGGTTCGAGTCCGGCTCCGGGCACCTTCCGATCCCTGTGTGGTCCATTGAGAAGTTCGCGGCGTACCCGTTGACAGCGGTCGCATGCCGTCAGAGACTCACAGCCAATAATGGTGAAGAAAATTTCACTACACGAACGGATGAGAAGAGGGCGTCCGATGCGCACCACCGTCGGCATCATCGGAGCCGGCCCCGCCGGCCTCCTCCTCGCCCGGCTGCTCCACAACGCCGGCATCGACTCGGTCGTCCTGGAGAGCCGCGACCGCGCCTACGTCGAGCGGCGGCAGCGCGCCGGGATCCTGGAGCAGGGCACCGCGGACGTGCTGCGCGCGGTCGGCGCCGGGGCACGCATGGACCGCGAGGGGCTGCGCCACGACGGCATCGAACTGCGCTTCGACCGCAGGCGCCACCGCGTCGACTTCCCCGCCCTCACCGGCGGACGCTCCGTGATGGTCTACGCCCAGACCGAGGTCTGCAAGGACCTCATCGCCCTCCAACTCGCCGAGGGCGGCCCGCTGCTGTTCGAGGCGGAGGCGCTGGCCGTGGAGGACGCCGGCACCGGCGCCCCGCGCGTCCGCTTCCGGCACGAGGGCCGCGAGGACGTCCTGGAGTGCGAGTACGTCGTCGGCTGCGACGGCTTCTGGGGCGTGGCCCGCAAGGCGATCCCGGCCGAACTGGTCCAGGTCTTCGAACGGACGTACCCCTTCGGCTGGCTCGGCATCCTCGCCGACGTGCCGCCCTCGCACGACGAGCTCGTCTACGCCCGCCACGACCGCGGCTTCGCGCTCTTGTCGATGCGTTCCCCGTCCGTCTCCCGCCTCTACCTCCAGGTGCCCGACGGCACCGACGCGGAGGCGTGGAGCGACGAGGAGATCTGGCTCGAACTGGAGCGCCGCTTCGAGACCGCCGACGACTGGCGCCTCGAGCGCGGCCCGATCACCCAGAAGTCGGTCACGCCCATGCGCTCCTACGTCCACGAGCCCATGCGCCACGGCCACCTCTTCCTCGCCGGCGACGCGGCCCACATCGTGCCGCCCACCGGCGCGAAGGGGTTGAACCTCGCCGTCGGCGACGTCGTGACGTTCGCCCGGGCCCTGGCCCACCAGCAGGAGACCGGCTCACCGGAGCTGCTCGACGCCTACTCGGAGACCTGTCTGCGCCGGATCTGGCAGGCCGAGCGGTTCTCCTACGACATGACGACCCTTCTGCACCGGGCCCCCGGCGCGACCGGCTTCGAGGACCGGCTCCAGCTCGCGCGGCTGGACCGGATCGCCTCCTCCCGCGCCGCCGAGACCGATCTGGCCGAGGGGTACACGGGCTTCCCGTTCGGGTGATGTGAGGACGGCGTCAGCGGGTGATCTCCGTCCGGTTCCGGACGTGTCGCAGCTTGGTGATGAATGACCCCCTCCGATGAGGGGAATCACGAAGCGGCGTAGCGTGTTGCGCAGCACGACGAGGGAAAGATCCTCCCCAAGCACTAGGGTCATTCCTTTGCCTACCTATTACTCTTGAGCCAAGGTCACGCAGTGTTGGCCATGGAGGAGTGAAATGAGGAGCAGAAACCCGGTCTTCTCGCGACGGGGGTTCAGCCGCGACAACGGCTACGCGGGCTTCAACACCGCGCCGCAGGCCGGGGGTCCCGCTGTCGCCACCCAGGGCAACCCGTACGCGCAGCCGACGGGCAACCCCTACGCGCAGAACCCTTACGCGCAGAACCCTTACGCCCAGCAGGACCAGCAGTACGGCGCGCCGCCGCAGGCCCCGGCCACCACCGGCCGGATGACCATCGACGACGTCGTCCTGCGCACGGCGAGCACGCTCGGTGTGCTCATCCTCACCGCGGCGCTCTCCTGGGCCCTGCTGCCGGTCGACGACGCCAACATCAGCCGTAGCTACGGCATCGGTATCGGCGCCGCGCTGATCGGCATGGTCCTGGCGTTCGTCCAGTCCTTCAAGCGCAAGGCCTCGCCCGCGCTGATCCTGACGTACGCCGCGTTCGAGGGTGTCTTCCTCGGCGTCGTGTCCAACATCGTCGACAGCCGCATCGCCGACGGCGCGGCCATGCAGGCCGTGATCGGCACGATGGCGGTCTTCGCCGGTGTGCTGATCGCCTACAAGGCCGGCTGGATCCGCGTCAACCGCCGCTTCTACGGCTTCGTGATGGCGGCCGCGCTCGGCTTCATCATGCTGATGATGGTGAACCTGCTGTTCGCGGTGTTCGGCGGCGGTGACGGCCTCGGCTTCCGCAGCGGTGCCCTCGGTGTCGTCTTCGGCGTCATCGGCATCATCCTCGGCGCCTGCTTCCTCGCCCTGGACTTCAAGCAGGTCGAGGACGGCGTCGCCTACGGCGCACCGCGTGAGGAGGCGTGGCTCGCGGCCTTCGGCCTCACGCTGACGCTGGTGTGGATCTACCTGGAGTTCCTGAGGCTCATCTCGATCCTCAACAGCAACGACTAGTCCCCGACGCGTCGTGCGCGAAGGGCCCCGGCTCCGGCCGGGGCCCTTCGTCGTCTGCCGGGCGGCTTCGTCGTCGGGACGGTCGCGCGCCTAGAGCAGTTTGCGCGCGGCCCTCCTCAGGTCGTACTCATGGATGATCGCCTTGGCGTGGCCGTACGCGAGGTTGTGTTCGTGCCGGAGCCAGCTGACCTTTTCCTCGAAGCGGAAGAGTGCGGGGCCTTCTTCGACAGTGCGAAGCCAGTCGGAGATCTCACGACCGGTGCAGTGGGGGATACGGGCGAGCATGTTGCGGTGGGTCTCTTCGGAGAAGACTTGGGACATCGGCGCCTCCGGACGCTGGGATGTAAGCCGGTCCTTCAGGTCACCGTGCCTGAGTGTTCGCCCGTTGGCAACAGTCCCGGTGCGACGCGTACGCTCGCGGCGTGGTTGATACGACGCCTCTGACCCGTGCGGTGGATCACTTCGCCGATCGTTTGAGGGCTGCGCCCCAGAGCCGGTTGCAGCGGGGCGCTGCCGCTGAGGCTCTCGGGCTGGCCCGGGAGTTGGCCCGGAGGGCGCAGGTGCTGGAGGCTCCTGATGCGGAGCCTCGGGTGATGCCGGATGCGGGGATGTTTGCGGCAGCAGATCAGATCACCGTTGCCGTGCATGATCTGGCCGTTGTGCTGCGCAGCGATGCCGACGTCGATGACGCGATGCGGTTGGTTGAGGAGGCGCAGAAGCGGGCGGGGGTGTGACCCGTTCGTTGGCGGGTGCGGGGCGCGTCGTGGCTGCTCGCGCGGCTCCCCGCGCCCCTTTGGGGCGCCCCTAGAGGGACGCGATGACCCTGTCGGCCAAGATGTACACGTTTTCCTCGCCGCACTCGAACGTCAGGGTGTACGCGCCCGAGACGCCTGAGCCGCCCAGGAGGGTCGGGGTCTCGCCTGCGCGCAGGGCGGTGGCGAGGCGCTCCGCGGTTTCCCGGTGGCCCGGGGTCATGCACAGGGTCGTGCCGTCGGCGAAGACGTAGACGTCGAGGGTGCCCAGAGGGCCCGGGCGGACGTCCGTCAGTTCCACGCGCGAGGCGGCCAGCTCCTCCAGTGTGGCGACCGTGCGCTCGTGGTCGTTCGCCGCCGGCGACTGCGTCGGCACGAAGTCCGGGTGGGAGGGGTGACGGCGGCGGGCCGCGGCCAGCTCAGGGGACTCGGCGGTCGGCTCCTCGGTGTCCGCGCCGGGCTCGGACACCGGCTCGAGGCCCGCGAAATCGGCCTGCCGGGGCAGGAACAGGTCGGTGTCGGGCAGACCCAGCAGGGGCGGCGCGTCGGAGGCGTCACGGACCTCCTGGGCGGCCCAGAACGCCCGCGCCTCGGCGAGCTCCCGCTCGCGTTCCTCCGCGAGCGCCGCCGCCACGGCGGCCCGTATCTCGTCGGTGTCGGCATGCGTACGGGCGGCGGGCAGCAGTGCACGGGTGGTGGCGGCGCGGTTCTCGGCCAGCGCGGTGTGCAGGGCCGCGACCTGTCGGCGCAGCTGCAGGACGGTGCGCAGGACGGCGACACCCACGGCGCCCGTGGCGGCCGTGGTGACCAGCAACGCGATCGGCATGGCGCTCACTGACGTACTCCCGGTTCAAAGTCGACCCCCGACTTCCTACATCAGCTTGAAGGGCGGACTAACCAGCTGTCAGTGCGTAAGGTCACGAAACGGACAGGGCTTCGGTGTCGGAGGAGGGGGTGGGGCTGCTGTGACCTGGGCTTCTCTCCGCGTAGAGGGAGATAGGTCACATCCTGGGGGAGATTGGATCACAAAACAGCCCAGAACCCCGGGGTTTCCGGGGTTCTGGGTCAGGGCCTCACCGCACGTGCTATGGCGGCTACGGTGCGGTGCTCAGCTGAGGCGCTCGATGACCATGGCCATGCCCTGGCCGCCGCCGACGCACATCGTCTCCAGGCCGAACTGCTTGTCGTGGAACTGTAGGGAGTTGATGAGCGTGGTGGTGATGCGGGCGCCGGTCATGCCGAAGGGGTGGCCGACGGCGATGGCGCCGCCGTTGACGTTCAGCTTCTCCAGCGGGATGCCCAGGTCGCGGTAGGAGGGGATCACCTGGGCGGCGAACGCCTCGTTGATCTCGACCAGGTCGATGTCGTCGATGGTCAGCCCGGCACGCTTCAGGGCCTGGTTGCTCGCCTCGACCGGGCCGAGGCCCATGATCTCGGGCGAGAGGCCGGAGACGCCGGTCGACACGATGCGGGCCAGCGGGGTGAGGCCCAGCTCGCGGGCCTTGGTGTCGGACATGATCACGAGCGCGGCGGCGCCGTCGTTCAGCGGGCAGCAGTTGGCGGCCGTGACCAGGCCGTCGGGGCGGAAGACCGGCTTGAGGCCCTGGACGCCCTCCAGTGTGACGCCGGCGCGGGGGCCGTCGTCCTTGGAGACGACCGTGCCGTCGGGGAGGGTCACCGGGGTGATCTCGCGCTCCCAGAAGCCGTTCTTGATGGCCTCTTCGGCGAGGTTCTGCGAGCGGACGCCGAACTCGTCCATGTCCTGGCGGGTGACGCCCTTGGCGCGGGCCAGGTTCTCGGCGGTCTGGCCCATCGCGATGTACGGGTCGGGCAGCAGGCCGTCCTCGCGCGGGTCGTGCCAGGTGGAGCCCTCGGACTGGGCGGTCTCGGCGGTGCGGGCCTCGGCCTCGGCGAAGAGGGGGTTGTGCGTGCCGGGCATGTCCGAGCTGCCGTTGGCGTACCGGGAGACCATCTCGACGCCGGCCGAGATGAAGACGTCGCCCTCGCCCGCCTTGATGGCGTGCAGGGCCATGCGAGAGGTCTGGAGGGAGGAGGAGCAGTACCGGGTGACGGTGCAGCCCGGCAGGTGGTCCATCCCCATCTGTACGGCGACGATGCGGCCGAGGTTGTGGCCCTGCTCGCCGCCGGGCAGGCCGCAGCCGAGCATCAGGTCGTCGATGTCCTTCGGGTCCAGCTCGGGGACCTTGGCCAGGGCGGCCTGGACGATCGTGGCGGTGAGGTCGTCCGGGCGGAGGTCCTTGAGGGAGCCCTTGACGGCGCGGCCGATGGGGGAGCGGGCGGCTGAGACGATCACGGCTTCGGGCATCACGGCTCCATTGACGTACCGGGTGGTCTGGCTGGGCTGTCTGGGAAGTTACCCGTACGTATGGCCTGGGTCACGGGTGTGGCGGTGTGACCCTGGCCGCAGTTTTCTAAGCGCTTGCTTTTCCGGTCTCCCGGGACTTTCCTCAGTTCGACGGTGCGACGGGAGCCGGCTCCTGCTCGGGTACCCGCCGGCGCCTGCGGCGCTTCAGCAGCGCCCACGGCCCCCTCGGGCCGCTCGGCATGGCCGCCGTGACCTCCGTGCCCGCCTCCGACGCGGCCTCCGCCGCCGCCCGGGCCACCGGCAGGAAGCCCTCGCGGCGGGAGGCGTCCGGGCGCTCCTCCTCGGCCGGCCACAGGCCGAGGGAGGCACAGACGGTCGGCAGGACCGCCATCGCCGCCGTCGCGTAGCCCTCGGCGGAGGGGTGGTAGTTGTCCGGGCCGAACAGCTCGCGCGGGTTCGCGGCGAACTCGGGGCCGAGCAGGTCGCCCAGGGACACGGTGCGGCCGCCCTGTTCGACGGCTCCGATCGTCTGGGCGGCCGCCAGCTGGCGGGAGGCCCGGCGGGCCAGCCAGCGCAAGGGTTGCTGGACCGGTTCGATCGTGCCCAGGTCGGGGCAGGTGCCGACCACGACCTCGGCGCCGGCCGTGCGCAGCCGCCGTACCGCCGAGGAGAGGTGGCGGACCGAGCGGGTCGGGGGCATGCGGTGAGTGACGTCGTTGGCGCCGATCATGATCACGCAGATGTCCGGCACGGGATCGGGGTCGGCCAGCACCAGGCCCACCTGGCGGTCCAGGTCGTCCGAGCG